>JAGXST010000138.1 GCA_018335555.1 Actinomycetota bacterium
TTCCCCGTCCCCGCCCTCAAGTACCTGCAGGGCCCCTACCTCGACCTGGTCCGCGACGCGCTCACCGCTCCCGAGGCCCGCGAGCGTGGCCTGTTCCAGGACGCGGCCGTGAAGCGACTGCTCGACGACCCCAACGGCCAACTCACGCCCCTGCGCGGCAACAAGCTGTGGCAGTTGGCACTGCTCGAGATGTGGCTGCAGACGCACGGCGTACGTCCGTGACGCGGCCGCGTCACGCACGTCCCCTCCCAGGGCCCACCATGCCGGGCGCGACCAAGGAACGCCGGTGAAACCCCCCCCGTCAGAGCGGGGCAAGCGCGCGGCCCGCGGCCACGTCCGCGATGCCTCCAAGCCGAGCCACGGCGCCAACCTGTCGACGCGCTCGTGGGACGTCCGCCCCTCCCACCTGACCGCCGACCTGATCCCCGAGGTCGCGCTCGAATGCGGCTGGGGACGGCTGATCTTCGGGCAGACCTTCGCCGGCCACGAGGACCTGGTGAAGGTCGTCTCGGGCGAGACGGCCGGTCGGCGCGACATCTGCCTGTACGTGCGTGAGCCCCACGTGCTGGTGGCCCACGCACCGCAGGAGCTGTTCATCGACCCGAGCCACACCTACCGCAAGTGGCTGCACCAGCACCGCGCCGACCGTGACCCCGTCCGCGGCGTGGTCGTGCGCGATCTGCGGTCCGAGTCCGACGCCGAGGCCGTGAACCGCATCTACACCGCCGCGGGCATGGTCGTCGCCCCCAGCGAGATCATGTGGGCCAACCAGCGCACCGCGACCTTCACCTACCTCGTCGCCGAGGACGCCGACACCGGCGAGATCATCGGCACCGTGACCGGCGTCGACCACCGCCTGGCGTTCAACGACCCCGAGGACGGCACCAGCCTGTGGTGCCTGGCGGTCGACCCGCAGTCGGCCCGGCCCGGTATCGGCCGGGCCCTGGTCGCCACGCTGCTCGACCGGTTCAAGGGCCGTGGGCGCGCCTACCTCGACCTGTCGGTGGTCCACGACAACGAGCCGGCCATCGGGTTGTACGAGAAGCTCGGGTTCGTGCGGGTGCCGGTGTTCTGCGTGAAGCGCAAGAACCCGATCAACGAGCGGCTGTTCTCTGCCGCGCCGGCCGAACGCCTCGACGACCTCAACCCGTACGCGCGCCTGCTCGCCGACGAGGCACTCCGCCGCGGCATCTCGGTCGAGGTGCTCGACGCCGAGAGCGGGCTGCTGCGGCTGACCCACGGCGGCCGCAGCATCCAGACCCGCGAGTCGCTGTCCGAGCTCACGACCGCCGTCGCGATGAGCAAGTGCGACGACAAGCGCCTGACCCACCGACTGCTCGCCGAGGAGGGCCTCGCCGTTCCGCGCGGCGCCGTCGCGACCGCCGGTCCGGAGGACGAGGAACTGCTCGAGGAACTCGGCGAGATCGTCGTCAAGCCGGCCCGTGGCGAGCAGGGCCAGGGGATCACCGTGGGGGTGACCACCGTCGACGAACTGCGCCAGGCGATCGAACTCGCCCGCACGTTCTGCAACGTGGTCCTGCTCGAGGAATGCGTGACGGGCAAGGACCTGCGCATCGTCGTCATCGACCACCAGGTCGTCGCCGCCGCCGTACGACGGCCGGCGACGGTGAACGGCACGGGCGAGCACACCGTCCGCGAACTGATCGAGTCGGCGTCACGTCGACGCGGCGCCGCCACCGGGGGGGAGGCGGCCATCCCCCTGGACGCCGTCACCGAGAAGGCCTGCCTCGACAACGGCTACGCCCTCGACGACGTGTTGCCGAAGGGCGAGGAACTCGAGGTCCGTCGTACCGCCAACCTGCACACCGGCGGGACCATCCACGACGTCACCGCCCAACTGCACCCGGCGCTGGCCGAGGCGGCCGTGCAGGCCAGCCGCACGCTCGACATCCCGGTCGTGGGGATGGATCTGCTCGTGCCCGACGTCGCCGGCGACGAGTACGTGTTCATCGAGGCCAACGAGCGGCCGGGGCTGGCGAACCACGAGCCACAACCGACCGCCGAGCGGTTCATCGACCTGCTGTTCCCCGCGACGCGCCCGCTGCCGCGCGGCTGGGAGCCGGGCAAGGTCGCCACCGACCACGCCGCAACGACCCGCGACGACGACCGCGGCGTCGACTGAAGGCTCTCAGTCCCCGCCGCGCCCTCGTGCGCCGACCACCGCGGCGATCACCAGGATCACGGCGGCGATGATGAGCAGCCAGCGCAGCGCGTCGAGCAGCAGGCTGATCACGAACAGCACCAGCGCGAGCGCGAGCAGGCCGGCGGCGATCTTGCCGAGTCGTCCGGACACCGAGTTCCCCTGTCGTGTTGTCGTCGAGTCGTCACGCTAGGCCGCGGGCGGGCGGCGCCGTGGCCTCGCGCCCCGGTCGGGCGGCCGCCGCTACCGTGCGGGCCGTCCCCCACGGTGCCCAGGTCTCCACGTGCCCCATGACACGACCGCGACGGCCGATCGGGGCGAACGCGCCGATCGACTGGCCGCGCGCCTCGCGGTGCCGGTGCTCGTCGCTGCGCTCGCGTCGATCCCGGCCACGTTCCTGACCCTGCTCGACGGTGCGTGGGCCGCCACCGGGTCCGCGCTCAACCTCGTCTCCGGCGGTGTCCTGATCGCCGAGGCGGTCGTGTTGTTCCTGCTCGCGGGGGACAAGCGCGCATGGCTGCGTCGCAACCGGTGGCTGGCCGGACTTGCCGTGCTCATGGTGCCGGCGGTGGTGTTCGCCGTCGGGCCGGTCCAACTGCTGCGCCTGCTCCGACTGGTCGGTGCCCTGCGCATCATCCGCGTGCGTCGCATCCTCAAGGCGGGGCGGATCATCCGCGAGCGGCACGCCCTCGACCACCGCTGGAGCAACGCGGTCACGTGGGGGCTGACCCTGCTGGCCGCCGGATTCGTCGCCGTCGTGCTCGCCGACCCGAGTTCGACGTCGCGGGCGTGGCTCGACCAGGTCACCGCACGGCTCGGCATCCTCGGGGTCCTGGTCGCCGGGCTCGTCGTCGGCGTGGCCACCTACGTCGTGCGCACCAACCGGCGGGAGGTCGAGACCGGCGAGGCCGGCGGGACCGACGATGTCGCTGCCTGACGATCTCGCGCTCGCACACGCCCTCGCCGACGTCGCGGACGGGATCACGGGCGCGGCCTTCACCGGCCAAGCGCTGGCCTTCGAACGCAAGGCCGACGGCAGCCCGGTAACTCCCGTCGACGTCGCCGTCGAGCGGGCGGTGCAGCGGGTGCTCGGTGAGCGGCGGCCCGACGACGCGGTCCTCGGCGAGGAGATCGGCGCGGTCGGGGCGGCGTCTCGGACCTGGATCCTCGACGGCGTCGACGGCACCGTGAACTTCGTCGCCGGACGCCCGGGTTGGGCGACCGAGATCGCCCTCGTCGTCGACGGCCGGACGGTGCTCGGCGTCAGTACCAGCCCTGCACTGGGACACCGCTGGTGGGGCGGGCCGGGGGTCGGTGCGTGGGTCGGTGACCTCCCGCGCGACCCAAGGGCTGCTCCCCGACCGCTGGCCGTCTCGTCCGACGCCGTGGGGTTCGCCACCATGCCCGCATCGGCGCGGTTCCGCGGTCAGCCGGAGGAGCTGTTCCTGGTCCCCCTGATGGCCCTGGGTGTCGAGGTCGACTCGCACGTGCACGGGGCGGTGCTCGTCGCCGCCGGTGAGGTGCCGGCGTGTCTGCATGCCCGCGGTGGTCCGTGGGACTTCGCGGCGTTCGCGGCGATCGTCGAGGGTGCCGGCGGACGCTGGTCCGACCTGCACGGTGGGCATCGCCTCGACCACGGCGGTCCGGTGCTGTACTCCAACGGCACGGTTCACGACGACCTGCTCGCCGGCTTCGGAGCCCGACCATCCTGAGTCGAACCGCACCGCGCCGGTCGAGCTTGGCCTGCTCGGTCGACGGGGGCGGTCACGGTCGGATCAGACCGTCATTGGTGACGGTCTGGCTCGACCGAGCACGGCAGGTCCGACCGGACGGTCATCGACGATGGTCCGGGTCGGGTGACCGACATACCCGCAACCGCCGTAGGTGTCCGAGTCGCCGCGGGGGGGGGGGCAG
>JAGXST010000139.1 GCA_018335555.1 Actinomycetota bacterium
GACGTGGTGCTCGGCGAGGTGCCGGTGCTGCCACCGGACACGCCGCCGGAGCTGCAACGGCTGCTCGCCTGGAGCGACGAGGTTCGGCGCATGGTCGTGATCGCGAACGCGGACACGGCGCAGGATGCCACCGTCGCGCGGGAAGCCGGCGCGATGGGGATCGGTCTGTGCCGGACCGAGCACCAGTTCCTCGGTGACCGGCTCCCACTGATCCAGTCCGTGATCCTGGCCGACAGCGACGAGGCGCGACGCACGTCGCTCGAAGCACTCGAGGAGGTCCAGCAGGGCGATTTCGAGGCCCTGCTCGAAGCGATGGACGGCCTGCCGGTGACGGTCCGGTTGCTGGACCCGCCGCTGCACGAGTTCCTGCCCGACATCGATGTCATGCTGGTCGCCGATGCCCGCGGTGAGCTCACCGGGACGGACGCGAAACTGCTCGACGCGGCCTTCGCGTGGCGCGAGTCCGATCCGATGCTCGGTATCCGCGGCGTCCGACTGGGGCTGCTGCTCCCGGGTCTGTACGAGACGCAGGTCCGCGCACTGCTGCGTGCCGCGATCTCGCGGCGCCGTGACGGTGGCGACCCGCACGTCCAGATCATGATCCCGCTGGTCGTCGACGCCAAGGAGTTGGCGGCGGCCCTGGAGCTGGTGCGGACCGCGGCGGCCGACGTCGAAGCCGAGCTCGGCGAGATGGTGGCGTTCAAGGTCGGGGCGATGGTGGAGACACCACGCGCGGCGTTCCTCGCCGGTGACCTGGCACCGCTGGTCGATTTCCTCTCCTTCGGCACCAACGACCTCACGCAGATGACCTACGGGTTCTCGCGTGACGACGTCGAGGCGCGGCTCATGCCGTACTACCTCGAGCACGGCCTGCTGCCCGCCGACCCGTTCGCGACCCTCGATGCCGTCGGCGTCGGCGAACTGGTCCGGTTGGCGACGGCCGCGGCGAAGCAGGCGAGCCCCGAAACCGAGATCAGCGTGTGCGGCGAGCACGGCGGTGATCCCGCCTCGATCATGCTGTTCGAGCACTACGGACTCGACGACGTGTCCTGCTCGCCGGCCCGGGTGCTGGTCGCCCGACTCGCAGCCACGCAGGCCGTGTTCGGTGAGCGTGACCGTGACCGCGACCGGTGACACCAGCATGACCGCCCGGGGCGGCCGGCGCCATGCGCCCGGCCGCCCCGCGGCATGCGGTCAGGGCGTCCCGGTCGCCTCGGTCTCGCCCGCCTCGGATGCCTCGGCGACCTGGGGACGTTCCTTCTCGTCGGTCGGCAACAGTTCGGCCAACTCGTTGGGAGCCCCCGTGTCGCCCTGCTTGGATGCCCGGACGCCGCGTTCGAGCGCGTCGTCGGTCGGCACCGGCATCGAAAACGGGGCCGCCTCGTCGCCGCCCAGCGCGACGGGTCGTTCGGTGCGCAGCCACACGGTGCGCTGCGGGAACGGGATCTCGATGCCCGAGGCATCGAAGGCGTTCTTGATGCGCCGGCGCAGTTCGCGGGCGATCGCCCACTGCTCGCCCGGCTTGGTCTTGATGACGAGGCGGATGTCGACGCTGTCGGCGCCGAGGGTCTGAACACCCCAGATCTGCGGCTCGTCGAGGAAGACCGCCTCGTAGTCGGGTTCGTGGGCCATCTCGACGGCGACGCGCAGGATCAGGTCGGAGGCGACGTCGACGTCGACGCCGTAGGCGACACCGACGTCGAGCAGGGCACGTGCCCACTCCTGGCTCATGTTGCCGACCCGGCGGATCTCGCCATTCGGGACGTGCCACAGCGTCCCTTCGACGTCGCGGATGCGGGTCGTGCGCAGGGTCACGCCCTCGACCACGCCGTTCGCCTCACCGACGTCGACGACGTCGCCGACGCCGTACTGGTCCTCGAGCAGCATGAACACGCCCGACAGGAAGTCCGATACGAGGTTCTGGGCGCCGAAGCCGATGGCGATGCCGATGATGCCGGCGCCGGCGATCAGGGGGCCGAGGTTGATCGCGAACGTGCCGAGCACCATGGCGAATGCGACGACCCAGACGACCACCGTCAGGACGCTGTTCGCCAGGGCGCCCAGGGCATCGCCCCGCTGCGCGCGTCGTTCGGAGTGCGGTGCTCTCCCCTCGCTCGTGGTCGTCTTCCGCAGCCGGCGCCCGAACCGCTGCTCGTCCGGTTCCTTGAACTCGGCGACGGCACGCCGCAGCACCCGGCGGGCGAACCAGAGCACCATCCAGGCGACGACGAGGATCAGCAGGATCTGCAGGGCAGGTTCGACGGCCTTGTCGACGATCACCACGAACCAGTCGGCGAGATCGGTGTTCTCGCGCAACCAGTCCGCGACCGGTCGTGGTGCGTCACCCATGACATCGCCGGTCGAACGTTCCTCCCCGGCGCCCCCCGTGACGGCATCGGCGGCGAGCAGCAACGCGGGCGGATGCATGGCGGGACGTGCTTTCGCGGAGGCGGGACGGGCGAGCCGAGGCTAGTCGCCGGCGCGACCGGAGCGGTCGAGGGCCGCCACGTCGCCGGCACCCTCGCGCTCGACCAGTTGCTCGGCGACCACGTCACGCAGGCGCGTGGTGTCGTGGTCGCTCCAGCCGTCGGGCGGCAGGATGGCCGCCCACGCATCGGCGACCAGCGCCCCGTACCCGTGTCCGTGGCCCGGAGGGACCCGTTCTGCGTTGGCGAGGTCGGCGGTCAACTGCCAGAACGTCACCAGCGGGTACCACCGCATCTCGGGCAGGACATCGGGCCCCTGGGGCTCCTCGAGCCAGTCCGGACGCCGCAGGATCAACCGGGGCGACCACCACACGACCGGGTCCGAGGGGTGTTGCAGGTAGACCACGCGCGGGGTCGCCCACGGCGCTTCCGGCTCGCGAAGGTCGTCGGCCTCGGCGGCGAAGCGGACGGTCGCGCCACCGCCGTAGACCGGCAGCCGCTCGGGGGTGCCCGGGTCGCGCCGTTCGGTGAATGCCCGCCACAGTGCGCTGAAGTTGGGCGGTCCGACCCACAGGGCCCCGTCGACGCGGTTGCGCAGGTCGGCGACCCCGCTGAACGCCGCTTCGGAGCCGTCGACGCCCAGGCTCTCGCCGAAGACGACCAGGCGTGGTCGAGCGTCCTCGGGGAACTGCCGCCAGCGTTCGTAGACCGCGTCGAACAACTCGTCGCCGGCCTCGCGGGCGCGACCGGAGTCGACCAGCAATGACAGCCAGGAGGGCAGGTAGGAGTACTGCATCGTGGCGAGCGCGGTGTCGCCCGACCACAGGTACTCGAGTGCCGCTGCGGCCTCGGGATCGACCCAGCCGGTACCGGTCGCGGTGATCACGCAGAGCACCGCTCGCTCGAACGCGCCGGTCCGTTCGAGTTCCTCGACGACCATCCGTGCCCGTTCGCGATCGTCCTCGGCCGCATCGAGTCCGACATAGACCCGGATCGGGGGCGTGGCGGGCGCGTCGGCGAACGCGGCGAGGTCGCGCGTCGTGGGACCACCCGAGACGAAGTTGCGACCCTGCGAGCCCAGGTCGGTCCACCGGACGGCCGACGCCGGAGATCCCGACCGCAGCGGATCGACGGGTCGGAGGCTCCTGCCGTCGAAGGAGCGGTCGCTGAGGCGGAAGGTCTCGTCCGCGACGTCGAACAGCACGCGGTTGACGAGGCCGTCGAACAGGCCCACCACCAGCGCGGTGACGACGACGATCCCCACCGCGCTCGAGATGCGTGAGGGCAGCCACCGTGTGAACCAGGCGTTGAGTCGGCGGTCGAGCCACCTGACGGCGCGCCCGGTCGCCACCAGTGCCATGGCCAGCACCAGGCCGAGCAGGATCGAGAGCAGGTACCACCCGCCCGCCGGGACCTCCATGCCCATCAACCGGTGCAACTCCTGCTGCCACCCGATCGCCTGTCGGGCCAGCAGCGCCAGGCCGATCAGCCCGGCGATGGCCGAGGCCCGCCAGGCGAGTCGGGCATACCGGGGCGGCAGGCGGTGCCGCACGGGTCCGCGCAGCAGGGCGACGGCAAGCGTGCCGATGCCGTAGCCCGCTGCCGTGACCACGCCGACCACGGCCCCCTGGAACACCCAGTGCCGGGGCACGAGCGAGGGTGTGAGCGACGCCGCCAGGAACAGCGCCGCCACGACCAGTCCCCCGTAGCTCGGTGCCCTCACCGCTTCCCCGGGGTGGCACGGCCCCCACGGCCCAGGCGTCGGCGCAGGTCGAGCGGGCGGAGCCGGATCTCGAGTGCCTCGGCGGCCATCTCCATGGCCACGCCGGCGACCGCGATGATGCCGATGGCGGCCAGCACGAGGACGGCATGCGGCAGGTGCAGCGCGAAGAAGTCGCTGAGGGTCGGTACGGTCGCCACGACGAGGAAGGCCACGACGGCGCCGTAGACCAGGCTGCGCCGCAGCGCGTTCAGCGGCCGCGACAGCAGGCGGAGGACGAGCACGCCGAGACCGAACAACGTGACCGTGGCGGTCGTGCGGGCCTCGGCGATGTCGACCATCTCGATCGTCTGTGCGATCCAGAACGCCGCGAACGTCGCCACCGCGGCGGCGATGCCGACCGGTAGCGAGAACGCGAGGGCCCGCAACAGGAACCCCCGGCGCGCGCGCTTGCCATTGGGTTCGAGGGCCAGCACGAACGCGGGCACGCCGATGGTCAGCCCACCGACGAGCGAGAGATGCCGCGGCAGGAACGGGAACGGCAGTTGCGCGATCCCGATCGCGACGGCCAGAAGAAGGGCGTACACGGTCTTGGTCAGGAACAGGTTCGCGACCCGTTCGATGTTGGCGATGACGCGACGGCCCTCGGCAACGAGGTCCGGCAGCGCGGCGAAGTCGTTGTCGAGCAGGACCACCTGCGCGACGTTGCGGGTCGCGGCCGCGCCGTTGCCGAGTGCGATGCCGATGTCGGCATCCTTGAGCGCGAGCACGTCGTTGACCCCGTCACCGGTCATGGCGACGACGTGCCCGAGGTCCTGCATCGCGCCGACGATGGACCGCTTGTCGTCGGGCGTGACGCGGGCGAACACCCGGTGCTCCTCGACGAGTTCGCTCAGTCGGTCGGGGTCGGACCGAAGCTCGGCGCCGGTGATCGGGCCGAGCGGATCCTCGATGCCGACCCGTTGGGCGACAGCGGCGACGGTGCGCGGGTGATCGCCCGAGATGAGGACGGCTCGCACGTCCTGCCGCCGGAAGTAGTCGATGGTTGCGATGGCGTCCTCGCGCAGCGTCTCGTTGCATGTCACGATGGCCGCGGCACGCAGATCGGGTGGCAGATGCTGCCCGGCGGGCACCCGCTGGCTGTGGGCAAGGAGGACGACCCGGTGTCCGGCCCGGGTGGCTGCCTCGATCCTGTGTCCGAGGTCACCGCCGCCATCGACCGCGTCGAGCAGCACGTCCGGGGCACCGAGCACCCAGCTCCCACGGCCGGCGAATGTCGCGGCGCTCCACTTGCGAGCGGAGGAGAACGGCACGGTCGCGGTCACCTGCCAGCGTGGCGGCGTCGGGTACGCCTCGCCGACGGCGACCATCGTCGCGTTCGGTTCGGGGTCGTTGGCGGCCAGGGCGGCCAGGGCCGGCTCGGCCTCGGTGACGCCGTCGAGGACCTCGACCGCGTGCACGCGTATGTCGCCGGCCGTCAACGTGCCGGTCTTGTCGAAGCAGACCACGTCGACACGTGCGAGGGTCTCGACGGCCGGGAGTTCCTGGACCAGCACGTTGCGACGTCCGAGCCGGATCACCGACGCGGCGAAGGCCAGGCTCGTCAGCAGCACCAGGCCCTCCGGGATGATCGCGACGGTGCCGGCGACCGACCCGGCCAGGGCCTCCTTCACGCCCTGCGTGCGCAGTTGGCTCACCACGAGCAGGACGACGACCGGCACCAGCAGCCAGGTGACGACCACGAGTACCCGGTCGATCCCGGCCCGGAGCTCGGAGCGGGCGAGCTCGAAGTGGCGGGCCTCCTCGGTGAGTCGACCGGCGAACGAGTCGGTGCCGAGCCTGGTCGCACGCACACGTCCGGTCCCGGCGGCGACGAAGCTGCCCGAGAGCACCGGGTCGCCGGGACGCTTGAGGACCGGGTCCGACTCCCCGGTGACCAACGCCTCGTTGAGTTCGAGACCATGCGCGTCGAGCGTGACGGCATCGACCACCATCTGTTC
>JAGXST010000140.1 GCA_018335555.1 Actinomycetota bacterium
GCGCTGATCGGCGCGATGCTCTACGAGGGCATGGCCGAGACACCGGACGAGGCCGTCGCGCTGGCGGAGCGTGGCGAGATCGAACTCGCCCCCTGTCACTCGCGGCAGGCGGTCGGACCCATGGCCGGCGTCGTCAGTCCGTCCATGCCGATGTTCGTGATCGAGAACGTGACGTTCGGCAACCGCGCCTACTGCACCCTCAACGAGGGCCTCGGCAAGGTGCTGCGCTACGGCGCCTACGGGCCCGAGGTCATCACGCGGCTGCGCTGGATGGAGGACGTGCTGGGTCCTGCCATGCAGGCCGCCGTCGAGCGGCTGGACTCGCTCGACATCCGCGCGATGATCGTCCAGGCGCTGCAGATGGGCGACGAGTTGCACAACCGCAACCGTGCCGCGTCGTCGCTGTTCGTGCGCGAGGTCGTTCCGCCGCTGCTCGAGGCCGGCATCGACCCGGGTGATCTCGCCGACGTGGTCCGGTTCATCAACGGCAACGAGCACTTCTTCCTCAACCTCGGCATGCCGGCCGGCAAGGCCGCGGTCGATCCGGCCCGTGACCTGCCGGGCTGCACCGTCGTGGTCGCCATGGCACGCAACGGCACCGACTTCGGCATCCAGGTCTCGGGCACCGGCGACGAGTGGTTCACCGCCCCGGCGCAGGTGCCCGACGGGCTCTACCTCGGTGACTACGGCCCCGACGACGCCAACCCCGACATCGGCGACTCGACGATCACCGAGACCTCCGGCATCGGCGGGTTCGCCATGGCCGCGGCGCCCGCGATCGTCCGGTTCGTCGGGGGCGAGGTCGGTGACGCGTTGACCGCCACCCGCAACATGTACGGCATCACGCTGGGCGAGCACCCCCACTACCAGATCCCGATCCTGGAGTTCCGGGGGACGCCGGTCGGCATCGACGTCACCCGGGTGGTCCGCACCGGCATCGTGCCTGCGGTCAACACCGGCATCGCCGGCCGCGAGGCCGGGACCGGCCAGGTCGGCGCCGGCCTGGTGGAACCGCCGATGGCCGTCTTCGCCGCGGCGGTCCATGCACTGGCCGCCGCGGCCCCCGAACCCGAGCGGACCGAGTGAGCGAACCGCGCCCACCGGCGGGCGCTCGGCGTTAGAGTCGCGGGCCGACGGCCGTGCGGGCGGCCACCGACCCCCGGTGTGCTGTGGACGAGATCGGCGAGGCTGCCATCGGTCTGTTCATGGCGCTCGACGCCGGTGCCGCGGTGCTCGACCTGATCGAGGGCAGCGACGACGTGCGCGTCGTGGCCGCGAACCCGGTGATGGCCGCCCGATTCGGCGAATCCGGGACACTGCGGGGCCGCCTCGGCAGCGAGTTCTACCCGGCTGCCTATCTCGCCGACGTGGTCCGCCGTGCCCGCGAGACGATCGCCGCCGGGGTGCCGATGAGCTACGAGGTGGTCCGCGAGATGCCCCAGGGCCGGGTGGTGTACGCCGCCTCGATCGTGCCCCTGGGCCCGTCGCGGTTCGTGACCTACGGCCGCGACATCTCCGAGCGGGTCGAGGCGACTCGTCGCCTCGAACAACTCGAGACGCTGGCCGACATCGGCAGTTGGCAGTGGAACCTCCACGACCAGACCATGCAGTGGTCGCCGGGGTATCGGCGCATCCTCGGCCTGACCGCCGACGAGACGCCCACGATGGAGCGGGTGCTCGAACTGGTCCATCCCGACGACCGGGACCGGGTCCGCGGTCGGGTCGAGGTGACGGGTTCGGGGCGCGAGGAGCCGCGCAACGTCACCTACCGCATCGTGCGCCCCGACGGCGTGGAACGCGTCGTCGAGGGCCGCGGCGAGACGGTCAGCGACGAGCAGGGACAACCGTTGCGCATGTTCGGCACGATCCAGGACGTCACCGACAGCCACGGCGCAGACGAGGATCGCCGTCGGCTCCAGCGTGCGCTGCAACGCCAGAAGCAGGCCCTGGAACTCAACGACAACGTGGTCCAGGGGCTGGCTGCGGCCTGGCTCGCCTTCGACCTCGGCCAGATCGACGAAGGTGTCGGGCTGGTGCAGCGCACCACCCGCGATGCCCAGAGCCTGGTCAACGCGCTGCTGCACGAGGCTGCCGAGGACGAACCGCTCGCGCCCGGGGACCTCGCCCGGCGGGCCCCCGCCAATGTCGAGCACCCGGAGCCGGGATGACCTGGCGTTTGGCGCTCGCCGACGACGACGCGACGCTGCGGCGGCTGCTCCGGATGCTGTTCGAACGCGACGGCCGGTTCGAGGTGGTCGGCGAAGCCGCCGACGGGGTCGAAGCGTTGGAGTTGCTCGGCAAAGTCGAAGCCGACGTGCTGCTGCTCGACCTGGCCATGCCGCGCAAGGACGGCCTCGAGGTGCTCGAGGAGCTCGGCCACCGGCCGCGACCCCGGGTGGTGGTGTTGACCGGGTTCGTCGAGCCGTCGCTGTGTCGGCAGGTGCTCCGCCTCGGTGCGCACGCCTGCCTGGAGAAGGGCGCCGACTTCGCCAGCCTCACCTCGGCCGTCGCCGACATCGCCTCCGAGTAGCGAGGTTGCGCCGCCCGGTGGTCCGGGGGGCAACGAGGAGCGAAGCGACGAGACGGGGGACCCGGTGGTCCGGGGGGCAACGAGGAGCGAAGCGACGAGACGGGGGACCCGGACCTCATCTGAGCAGCTCGACGAGGGCGGGCAGGACCTCGACGAGGTCGTCGGCGAACACGGCGTGGGCGGCGCGGTCGTAGGGCGTGGGTTCGGCGTTGGCCACCACCAGTCGTGAGCCGGTGTCGAGCGCGACGCGCGGCAGGGCGGCGACCGGGTACACCGCCAACGACGTCCCGAGCGCCAGGAACACCTCGCCTTCGGTCGCGGCGCGGTGCGCGCGGTCGAGCTGGACCGGGCTCAGCGGCTGGCCGAACGACACCGTCGCCGCCTTGAGCAGTCCGCCGCACCGTTCGCAGTGGGGATCCTGGTCACCCTCCCGCACGCGGTCGAGGATCTCGGCCATCGGCGTCCGTGCCGAGCACTCGAGGCACACGACCTCGCGGTTGGTGCCATGGATCTCGATGACGCGCTCGCGGCTGTTGCCGGCGTCCTGGTGCAGGCCGTCGGTGTTCTGGGTCACGAGCGTGTCGAGATGGCCGAGGCGCTCGAGTTCGGCGATCGCGGCGTGGGCATCGTTGGGCCTGGGAGCGATGGCGGTGCGTTCGACCCGCCGCCGCCAGATGTCGCGCCGGGTCTCCGGCTCGGTCAGCCAGACCTCGATCGTGGCCCGCCGCTCGGCCGCGGGGTCACGGGTCCACACGCCCTGGGGACCGCGGTAGTCGGGGATGCCCGACGCGGTCGACACCCCGGCGCCGGTCAGCAGCACGACGCGGTCTGCCGTGGCGACCCATTCGGCGACTTGGTGCAGCGTCATCGCCAGCCTCGTGTGTGGGTGTGCTGGCACACACGGTATGACGCGCCGGGCTGCCCGTCGCTGATCAGCACGGTCGCACAGCGCCGTGCACCTCGATTCGGCAGACGTTGACGACCCTGCCTCGCCCGCCCTTCGCTAGCGTCTGCCCTTCGGCGGACGTGGAGACCGCATGCGGGAGCCGGGAGCGGCAGGAGCCTCGAACACGTGAAACCGCCGGCGTTCGCCTACCACGCCCCCCGTTCGCTGGAGGCGGGGCTCGATCTGCTCGCCGACCTCGG
>JAGXST010000141.1 GCA_018335555.1 Actinomycetota bacterium
GGCGCCGAAGGCATGGGCCGCCTCGACGACCTCGGGGTCGACCTGGCGGATGCCGAGTTCGGTGAGGCGTACGGCGGGCGGCATCGAGAACAGCAGCGAGGCGATCACGCCGGGGACGACGCCGATGCGGAAGAACAGCACGGCGAGCAGCAGGTAGACGAACGCCGGCATGGTCTGCATGAAGTCGAGCAGCGGCCGGACCGCGGCACTCGCCGCGGCGTTCTTGGCGGCCAGGATGCCCAGCGGGACGCCCAGCACGACCGACAGCAACGCGGCGACGAGCACCAGCGCGAGGCTGAGCATGGTCGCCTCGAAGTGGCCCATGCTCTCGATGAACAGGAAGGCGAACGCGGTGAAGAGCGCGAACTTCCACCCCGTGGCGGCCAGGGCGATCAGGGTGAACGCGATCACGATGACCCAGAACGGCGGGCCGGCGAACGCCACCTCGAGCGCTCCGACGCCCCACGCGAGGACGTCACGGAGCAGCACGAAGACGGGCCGGAAGGTGTCGAGCAGCCAGCCGAGTCCGGCGTTGACCCACGACGCGACGTCGAGGTCGGGAACCAAGCCGTCGGCGAGCACGAAGGCGTGGAGCTCAGGCATCGACGTGCGCCTCCTCGCCGGCGAGCGCGGCCAGCAGTCGGGCCCGCGGCACCACGCCCAGCAACCGGCCGTTGTCGTCGAGCACCGCGATCGGGACGGTGTGCTGCGCGGCGAGGCCGGCGAGGTCGCTCAGCAGCGTGTCCGCGGAGGCGCGGGCGTAGTCCTGGGTGAGCAGGTCGCCGATGGCTGCCGCGCCCTCGCGGATGCCGCGGGCCAACCGGTCGTCGCGTGCGACGCCGAGGACGCGGCGGTCGTCGCCGAGCACGTAGACGCCGTTGAACTCCTGCTCGTCGAGCCAGTCGAGAACCTCGCGAGGCCCGGCGTCGGGCGTGAAGCTGCGCCGGGGTTCGCGCATCGCGAGGTCCGCGGTCAACACGCGGGAGCGGTCGACGTCGGCCACGAACTCGGCGACGTAGTCGTTGGCCGGGTCGCCGATGATCTCGGGGCCGGTGCCGATCTGCACCACCCTGCCGTCCTTCAGGACGCAGATGCGGTCACCGAGGCGCATGGCCTCGTTGAGGTCGTGGGTGATGAACACGATCGTGCGGTGCATCTCGGACTGCAGCGTGACCAGCAGGTCCTGCATGTCCCTGCGGATGAGCGGGTCGAGCGCGCTGAACGGCTCGTCCATCAGCAGGACGTCGGCGTCGGTCGCCAGCGCACGGGCGAGGCCGACGCGCTGCTGCATGCCGCCGGACAACTCGTCGGCGTAGCGGTCGGCCCAGCCCGACAGTCCGACGGTCTCGAGTGCCTGTCCCGCACGGCGGCTGCGTTCGGGCTCGTCGACGCCCTGGACCGCCAGGCCGTAGGCGGCGTTCTGCCCGACGGTGCGGTGCGGGAACAGCGCGAAGTGCTGGAACACCATCGACATCTTCTGTGCGCGCAGCCGGCGGAGGCCGGCGGGTTCGAGGTCCTCGACCCGCTGGCCGTCGATCTCGACCGACCCCGCCGTCGGCTCGATGAGATGGTTGAGCATGCGCACGACGGTGGACTTCCCCGAGCCGGACAGGCCCATCACGACGAACAACTCGCCGCGCCCGACCTCGAAGCTGACGTCGTCGACGGCGAGCACGTTGCCGAAGCGTTGCTGGATCTCGGCGCGATCCGCGCCGTCATGTGCGGCTTGCAGCGCACGCTGCGGTCGGGGCCCGAACACCTTGTACAGGTGCTCGACCCGGATGTGCGGGTTCATCGGTCCTCCGTGGGCTACTGGGCAGCCCCGCAGGCCGGCGGACCGTCCCCGGGCACGCGTCGGCGCGGCCCTGGTCCGTGATGGGTGCGGGGTGCGGACGGCGCCGGCGTCCCCCGAATGTGCGGCCGCTCCGATCCGCCACGAGGACGCAGGCAGAGCGACCGATGAACAGCAACAGCGCCATCGAACGGGTTCGACCGTAGGTAGACCGCCGTGCGCATGCAAGCCAGGGTGGTGGACCGCCCGCCGCCCTGAAGAGTCACTGAGGATCCCGGCGTTGCCAGCTCCCCGCAGACGGGACGTGGCCCGCGGCGAGGTGCCGCGGACCACGTCGGGTTCGGGTCGATCTAGACGCAGACGCCGAGCAGGTCGACGGTGCAGTCGTCGCCGGAGGGAAGACCGAGGTCGGGTGGCGGGATCAGGTCGTCGCCGCCGATGGGGTCGAGAATCGGGTCGAGTTGGCCGCCCCCGTCGCCGTCGTCCGGCGGATCGAGCAGGTCCAGCAGTTCCTCGGGGATCGGGATCGGGGCCGGCAGGGCGGAACCGTCACCGCCGTCGGGGAGCTGACCGCGGACCGCACCACCGGAGTGGGACTGTGTGCGAACGTCGACGTGGAAGCCCTCGGGTGACTCGGCGAGCGCGTCGACGTCCAGCGTCGGCGACAGCGTCAGTTGCCCGCTGGCCTGGCCGTCCTCGGCGAGGTCACTTCCGGGATCCGTGCTCGGCGTGATCACGGCGGGGCCGTTCTCGTCGGCACCACCTCGGCGGACCGCCACCGGCGTGCTCGCGTACGGCGGGGTGACCCCGTCGAGCGTGATCGCGTACGCGCCGCGGCGTTCGATCTCGTCGACGACGATCCGGATCGTGCCCGACGCGCCCTCCTCGCCGTCGGCGCCGACCACGTTGTCCGGGCTCATCGGCACGGTGTAGTCGATCGGTTCGTAGGTGGGACGCCAGCGGCGGATCTCGTCGAGGTACGCGGCGGTGCGGGCCAGGAACGACGCCATCTGCCCGCGGGTGACGTAGCCACCGGGGTTGGCCGTGCCCTGCCCGTCACCGAGGTAGATGCCCTGGTCGGCGAGTTGCTGGATCTGTTGCTCGAAAGCGGTTCCGTCGGTGTCGTCGAAGTCGTCACCACTGGCGGCGGGAGGCTGCGAGCCGTCGATGGCCCGGCCGTGCGCCTGGTCGATGGCGCGGGTGAGGAACGCCGCCATCTGGCCCCGGGTGACCGGGTCGTTGTAGCCGTAGGTGCCGTCGTTCTTGCCGTGCACGACGCCGAGTTCGTGCAGCAGTTCGATGTAGGCCTCGTGCGTGGTCCCCGGGGTGTCGGGGAAGCTGCCGCCCTCGAGGTTCTCGACCACCTCGTCGGGGACGGCGTCGGCGATGAGCAGGGTCCGCCCCACGAACGTCGCCATCTGGGCACGGGTCACGTCACGGCCTGGCTGGTAGGTGCCGTCCGGATAGCCCTCGGCGATCCCGAGCCCGGAGACGCAGCGGATCGGGTCCTCGTGGGTCGTCCCCCGGGCGTCGGCCGGCGCCTCCTCGTCCGCCTCGCCCTCGCAGACCGGTGCCGTGTCGCGAGCCTCGGCGGCCAACGCCGTGCCCGGCGCCAGGGCAACGACCAGTCCGGCTGCCGCGGTGGCGGCCGCAGCACGTCTCCCCTTGCGTGTGTGATGCATCGTCTCCCCAATCTGTACTGGTCCCGCGGTGCGCGGGGACCCTGCCCGAACGCCCGTACCGTGCCTATGGTCGTTGGTACGGGTCCGTACGGACATCAACGAGGCAGGACGGGCCGGGGTGCGCGTCCTCGGGGAATGCAGGGTTCGCACCGTTGCCCGGTGGAAGTCACGGGCCTCGGCGCTAGGTTCGGGCGTCACTGCCGACTCGCAGGATCCCGTCGTTGCCGATCGTCGCCCACTCCGCCCTGCCGGCCTTCGCCGAACTCGCCGCCGCCGGCGAGGACGTGCTCGACGTCGAGCACGCCCAGCATGCCGACATCCGTGAGCTTCACGTCGGACTGCTCAACATGATGCCCGACGCGGCCCTGCACGTGACCGAGCAGCAGTTCATCCGCCTCGTCGGCCACGCCAACCGGATCGTGCAGGTCTACGTGCACCCGTTCACGGTGCCCGGTCTGGTGCGCAGCGAAGCCGCCCGCGCACACATCGAGCGCTACTACACCCCGTTCGAGCAACTGCGCGAGGAGGGGCTCGACGCGCTGATCGTCTCCGGGGCCAACGTCTCCAACCCACGGCTCGACGAGGAGGCGTTCTGGCAGCCGCTGCTCGAGGTCATCGACTGGGCCGGCGACAACGTCACCTCGGTGCTGTGCTCGTGCCTGGCCACGCACGCACTGCTGCAGTACCTGCACGGCATCCACAGGCGTCCCCTGCAGAGCAAGCGATGGGGCGTGTTCCCACACCGCGCCAGCCGGCCGGACCATCCGCTTCTGCGTGGCATCAACAGCCGGTTCGACGTGCCGCACTCGCGCTGGAACGAGGTGACCGCCGCGCAACTCGAGGCGCAGGACCTGCAGGTCCTGATCGAGTCGACCGAGGCGGATGTCCACCTCGCTACCAGCGCCGACGGCATCCGCATGGTGTTCATGCAGGGCCATCCGGAGTACGACACGGTCAGCCTGCTCAAGGAGTACAAGCGCGAGGTGACCCGCTACGCGGCGGGCGAACTCGACGAACTCCCGCCGCTGCCGCAGCACTACTTCGGTGAGTCC
>JAGXST010000142.1 GCA_018335555.1 Actinomycetota bacterium
CTGCTGCGGCCCATCCCGGCCGTGCCCGAGTCCCGCGACCTGGAACAGTTGCTGCGCGACATGCTCGACGAGCGCAGCCACGCCGTGCTGGTCGTCGACGAGTTCGGTGGCACGGCCGGGATGCTCACGCTCGAAGACGTGATCGAGGAACTCGTCGGTGAGATCGCCGACGAGTTCGACGAGGAGCAGCACGCCCGCGAGGAGGACGAGACCCGCTGGGTGGTGCCGGGCACGATGCGCCGCGACGAACTCGAACGGCTCAGCAGCCTCGACCTCGGCGGTGACGCCGAGACGGTGTCGGGCGCCATGGTCGAACACCTCGGCCGCCTGCTGGTCGAGGGCGACCGCCTCGTGACCGACGACGGGTGGCAGTTGATCGTGCTCAACCTCGAGGGCCGGCGGGCCGGCGAGGTCGAGGTACGCGCGCCAGAGGACTTCCGCCCGGTTCGGCGCAGCGATGACCACGCCGGGGGCAACGGCAACGGCACCGGCAGCAGCGCCGGGGACGGCTACGCCGGGACCGACCACTAGTCTCGCCGCGCCCCGATCCCAGGATGCCCGCGTGGCCGCGACCGACCCCGACGTGCGTGCCCGCGCGGCTGCGGCCCTGCGCCGCCTCGGGCACGCCCTGATCGCCAACGAAGCCGACGAGGCGCTGCTCGCCCGCGTGGCCGATACCGCTGACCGGGTCGCCGCCGACCTCGAGGGTCAGCCACCGCGGCAGCGCGACCTGCTCGAACTCAAGCGGCGCATGTTCGACATCGACGTCCTAGACGGTGCGACCGTCGTGCACTTCGACGAGTGTTTCGTGTCCGGTCCGTGGAATCCGATGGGGATCGCGATCGAGGTGCACCGCGAGGGCGACGAGGCGGTCGCCGAGGTCGAACTCGGCGCCGCGTTCGAGGGCGCGCCCGGGCGCTCGCACGGCGGCGTCGTGGCAGCCATCTTCGACGACGTCCTCGGCTACCTGCTCACGCTGCGCCAGGAACCCGGGTTCACCGGCGAGTTGACCGTTCGCTACCTCGCCCCGACCCCGATCGGGCAGCCGCTGCGCTTCCGGGCCCGGGTCGAGTCCGTCGAGGGTCGCAAGCTGCAGACCTCCGCCGAGGCACGCGTCATCGGTCCCGACGGGGAGGAGGGCGACGTGGTGGCCACCGCACGTGCCACGTTCGTGGTCATCGACCTCAGCCGCTTCCGCACCTGATCCCGGCCGGTGGTGTCGGTCACGAGCCCCCGAGCGGCTCGGTCGACCCGCCGAGTGCCTCGACGATCACGGCGGCGTTGCGGCGCATCATCTCGACGTACCCCTGCCCGGCCTCGCCCGGCGCCCCCGGCAATTCGTCGTCGGTGAGGTCGCCGACGTAGGTCGCTCCGGTCTCGTCGGCGATCGTCTGCAGGACGTCGTTGGGGAACTCCTCGGACCCGAAGACGGCCGCGACCCCGTGATCGAGGACGAGGTCGACGACGGCGCGCACGTCGCCGGCGCTCGGTTCGGCGTAGTCGGACGGCTGGACCGCTGTCACGAGGGCGAAGCCGTAGTCGCGGGCGAAGTAGCTCCAGGCGTCGTGGTAGGTGATCAGGGTCCGCTCGCCTGCGGGGATGGTCTCGACGGCTGAGGCGATCGCGTCGTCGAGGTCGCGCAACTCGGCCTGGAGCGCCCGGCCACGTTCGGCGAAGCCGTCGGCGCCGTCGGGGTCGAGTTCGGTCAGTGCCTCGACGATGGCGGCCACCAGCGATTCGGCGTTGCGAACGCTGGTCCACACATGCGGGTTGGGTCCGTGCCCGTGCCCGTCGTCGTGGCTGTGGGTGTGCCCGTGGTCGTGGTCGTCGATCAGCACGTCGGGGGCGAGTTGCTCGCCGAGCAGGAACACGGGCGCCCCATCGGGAAGTGCGGAGCGCGCGAGGTCGACGCTGGCCGCATTGAGGCCGAGTCCTATGCCGAAGAACGCGTCGGCCGCACCGAGCCCGACGACGTCCTGGGGCCGCGGCTCGTAGGTGTGGCTGTCCGCCCCATCGGGGACCAGCGAGGTGACGGCCACGCGCTCGCCACCGACCCGTGCCACGAGGTCGGCGATCGGTGCGACGACGCTGACGAGATCCAGCACGGGCTCGGTGGGTTCGAGGGCCTCGGACTCGTCGACCGGCTCTTCGACCGACTCCTCGGTCCGTGCGTCCGTGTCGGACGGACCGGGGTCGGCCGCAGTCGCGTCCGGGACCGGGGCAGCCTCGTCGGCGCCCCCGGTGCAGCCGAAGGCACCGAGGACGACCAGCAGGGCCGCGCCGGTCGGGAGCAGGCGGGATCGCATGGCACCTCGGCTTGTTGCGAATGAGTCGCAACAAGCTACGTGGTGGACTCCCGGGTGGCAAGGCGGACCTGTCGGAGCCGCCCCGCCGAGACGGCGGCGGTGGTGCCGTACGTGAGCACGAACGCGACGGCGCCCACCAGCACGATGGACGGCCCCGACGGCACGTTCAGGTGGAAGGAGGCGAACAGGCCGACGACAGCCGTCCCCACCCCCACGCCGACCGCGACGGCCAGGATCGTCCCGATCGAGCGAGAGACGAGGCGGCCGATGGCGCCGGGGATGACCACCGCCGCGGCGATCAGCAGGACACCGAGCACGCGGATGCTCGCCACCACGACGGCGGCGACGAGCAGGTTGAAGCTCAACTCGGTGGCAGCGGTACGGATGCCGTGGACGCGGCTGACGTCAGGGTCGAACGTCACCGCGACGAGCGTCTTCCACCAGCGCAGCAGGACCAACCCCAGACCGAGGGCGACACCGCCGGAGACCAGCAGGTCCTGCGTGGTGACGGCGAGGATGTTGCCGAACAACATCGCGTCGAGGTTGACCCGCACCGGCAGCCGCGAGACGACCAGCACACCGAGCGCGAACAGCGCCGTCGTGACGATGCCGATGGAGGCGTCGGCGTGCAGGCCACGCCGTCGGCCCACGCGATCGACCAGCACGGCGGCCACGACCGTCGAGGCAACCGCGCCGACGTAGAGCCCCAGGTCGAGGGCGAGGGCGATGGCCACACCGCCCACGACGGCGTGCGAGAGCCCGTGGCCGATGTAGCTCATGCGGCGCAGCACGATGAACACGCTGAGCGCCCCGCACATGCCGCCGACGAGCACGCCCGCGACCGCCGCGCGGACGAAGAACGTGTAGCCGAACGGTTCGACGAGCAGGTCCACGCTCAGACCGCATCCGAGGGCGCTGCCGGCAGACGGCCGACCAGCGGTTCCTCGTCCACGACGACGACGCTGGCGCCGTCATGGATGACGCGCATCGGGGCGCCGTAGGTCAGTACCAGGTTCTCGGTCGTGATGACCTGCGTCGGGGGCCCGTCGGCGACCACGCCGCGGTTGAGGCACACGATCCTCGGCAGGTGGGTGGCGACCCAGTTGAGGTCGTGGGTGGTGAGCACGATGGTGATCCCGTCGGCGTTGAGTTCGCCGAGCAGGTGCAGCACGTCGTGACGGGTGGCGATGTCGACGCCGCTGGTCGGCTCGTCGAGCAGGAGCAGGTCGGCGTCACGGACGAGGGCGCGGGCGAGGAGGACGCGCTGCTTCTGGCCGCCCGACAGGTCGCTGATCGGGCGGTTCGCGTACTCGAGGATGCCGAGGCGGTCCAGCATCGCGTCCGCCCGTCGGTGTTCCGGGCGGGAGAACCAGGGAACCCGCCCGGTCTCGGGAGCGAGGCCGAGGAGGACGGCCTGTCGCACCCGCAACGGGAAGTCCCAGTCGAGCGAGCCCAGTTGGGGTACGAGCCCCAGGCGGCGGGGAGGACGCGCCGTCACGTCTTCGCCGAAGAGTCGGACGCGGCCGTCGTAGCGGGCCGCCTCACCGGTGAGCAGACGCAGCAGGGTGGTCTTGCCGGCGCCCGAGGGGCCGACGATGCCCACCAGTTCGCCGCTGTCGACGCGCAGGTCGATGCCCTCGAGCACGGCCGCGCGGCCGTATCCGGCGACGACCCCGGCGAGGTCGACCGCGGGCGGCTCGTTCAGCGATGCCATGGTGGCTCCTGCAAACGGTTCGCAACAGCATACGGCGCGACGGCTCGTCCGGCTCCGGGTCGCCGCCGCGGGTCCCATCAGGGGATGACCTGTGGCCCTGACCGTGGCGTGCCGACTCGGCGACGCTGGTACGACCCCGAGCGGAGGAAGTCCCATGCGCCGGCTGCGTCCCAGGGTGGACATCACCCTGCACTTCGTCGACGAGCAGAACCGCGTCGGTTGCAACCGCGTCGGCCATGACGTCAGCGTCGAGCTGTGCCTGGCCTGTCCCGCGCTGGAGACGGTCGAGCGGTCGGACGGCGAGGTCTGCGCGATCCACTGTCGTCCACCGGCCACACCTGTCGGCCCCGACCCGTGGTCGGGCCTGATCCCGCGGTACTGACCACCCTGCTCGCCTTCGCGGCGCCGCGGTGACAGGCTGCCGGACCTGTCACCGATGCGAGGAACGGCCGGCGTGGGCTTCACGCGTGACGAACTGCGGCGCCACCAGGATGCGACCGTGCCCGACCTGGTCGGCTCGGCGCCCCCGCGGTTGGTGTTCGTCGGCATCAACCCGGGTCTGTGGACCGCGGCGACACAGACCCACTTCGCCCATCCGGGCAACCGCTTCTACCCGGCCCTTCATCTCGCCGGCATCACCGACCGGGTGCTCGACCGCGTGGCGGGCCTCGACGAGGCCGATCGTCGCCGGCTCACCGACCGCGGGATCGCCATCACGAACGTGGTGCCGCGCGCGACGGCTGCCGCC
>JAGXST010000143.1 GCA_018335555.1 Actinomycetota bacterium
CTCATCCAGACCCCGGCCGGCGAGCCGTTCACCGGCAGGTACGGCTGCTGCTTCACCAGCTTCGCCGACCCCGAGGTGATCGAGTACAACCTCGCGCTCGCCGAGGAGGCCGCCGCCGCCGGCGTCGACGACATCCTGTGGGACTACATCCGTCGGCCCGACGGCCCGGTCGAGAACATGGTGGTACCCGGAGTCTCGCCCGATGCCGACGGCGCCACCCTCGAGGCCGCCGTCGTCGAGTTCACCAGGCAGGCCGACGAGCGGCTCGCCAGGTACGGCGTCGGCCACGCGGCGTCGCTGTACGGCATCGCCGCCGACCGACCGACCCAGATCGCCCAGGACGTGCCGGCCCTGGCGGAACACCTCGACTACGTCGCGCCGATGATCTACCCCTCGCACTGGGGACCCGGCGAATACGGCGTGGCGGACCCCAACCGGCAGCCCTACGACATCATCACCGCCACGCTCGAGGTCTGGAAGGCGACGACCGAGGGCACCCGGGCACGCGTCGTCCCCTGGCTCGAGGACACCCGGTACCGCCAGTGGGACCGCGCCCATCAGGTCCGCGAACAGATCCGCGCCTCCCGCGACCAGGGCATCGAGGAGTTCCTGATGTGGGACCCCAACGTGCAGTACACCCCCGAGGCCTACGACGGGGTCCCGAGGGGTCGCGAGGAGTGACCGACGGGTAGCGTTGGCGCGGTCGCCTACATCCCGACGACGAGGCAGGACACGGTGCCCCTCTCCGCCCAACTCGGTGCCCATGAGATCACGTTCGAGGACGTCGGTGGCGACGGACCCCCCATCCTGCTCACGCCCGGCGCCGCCGAGTCCGCCGCGGACCTGCGCGCGCGGTTCGAGCGGTTCGCCCGGGTGTACCGGCTGATCGTGTGGGACCCGCCCGAGGGCGACGGTGACGACCGGGCCCGCGACCTCTCCGGGCTCGCGCTCGACCTGCTCCATCACCAGGGCATCGAACGCGCGATCCTCGCCGGCGACGGTCAGGGCGCCCTGGTGTGCCTGCGCGCCGCTCTGCAGGCCCCCGACCGCGTCCGGGGCCTGGTCCTGTTCGACGTGCCCGAGGGCGAGGCGGCGGAGTACGACCGCATCGACGAACTCGACGTCCCGACCGTGGTCGTACAGACCGAGGCCGGCGGCGGTCGGTCCCACGAGGCGACGCGCGAGCTCGGCGCGGCGATCCGCGACAACCGCGGCGTCCACCTGCTCGAGGGTCCGGCCCCCGCGGTCGCCCCGACCCGCGAGTCGGACGTCGACCCGTTCGTCCGCGAGTACCTCGAGTCCCTCCCCGCCTGATCCATGTGCGCGGCAAATGGGGCGGGCAGCCGGCGCTCCGCGGGTCCCGACGACAGGTTGCCGCCCATGCGCGGCAATCGGTGGAGATCAGCCGACGAAGACGGGGGCGGGGACGCCGAGTTCCTTGGCGCGCAGCGCGAGCAGCGCGGCGATCCTGGCGATCAGCGCGTCCTCGTCGGCGACGTCGGCGGCACGCAGCGTCTCGACGCGGATGCCGGCTTCGGCCAACTCTCGGTTGCGCGCAGCGTCAGCGCGGCGGGATCGCAGGGTGCTGTGGTCGACCGAGCCGAGGTACTCGAGCGCGAGCTTGAGCACGCGGAAGTACCAGTCGACCCGCCGGGTCCGGGTGACCCAGACCTGCGGCTCCGGGGCCGGGCTGAACCGGCAGGCCGCGCCACCGATCCTGCGTTCGCCCTCACTTTCGCTGCGCAGGTCGGCGACGCCGAACACCTCCCGCAGCGCTGCCGCGCCCGGATCGTCGGCGGGGCGGTCGGCCAGCGCGGCCTCGAACTGCTCGGCGGTGAGTTCCCCACGCCAGCGCAACGAGTCATATGCCAGCCGGAGATTGCGCTCGCCCACCTCGTCGACGAACCGGCCGGCGTCGATGAGCGCGTCCACCAGTACGGCGAGGCGGACCTGGCCGAGAAGCTGGACGGCACGCGCAGGGTGCGGATCGGTTCGATACGGGAAGCCGAGGTCGGCCGCGATCCGGCGCCCTGGCGCCAGCAGGATCTCGAAGGGGGCGTCGGCGTCGAAGCCGTCGATACGTGCACGAGAAAGCACATACGGGCCGGTGACGGTAGCCAGCGGTCGGCAGCGCAGGGCGGCCGCGATGGGCACCTGGTCAGGCAAGGGGGCGCCGCCCACCACACGTAGTACGCCCCGCTCGATCGGCGCCAGCCATCCTGCACGGACCACCTGATCGAGGGTGCCGCGGCTGGCGTGCTGCAGCAGTTGCCAGCGGGCAATGACCCCGAGCTGGGCCTCGGCGAGTTCGGCGGCGGCGGACGGCAACATGCGGCGAGTCTGCGCCTCGCGGCGCTCCGGCGCCGATCCGGATGCGCCGAGGTTGTGGACAACCGATGCCAGCGTCTCACCGCGCCCATGCGGCGACCGTGCGAACGTCCCTCGGCCAGCAACCACGACCCCCACTTGCCGCGCATATGCGGCAAGTGGGGCGGCTGGCACGCGTTGGGGGCGTGGCAACGACCGAATGCCGCGTCTATGCGGCAAGTGGGGTGGGTCAGGGGTTGACGGGATCGAGGGTGTCGCCCATGAGCTGCTCGAGCTCCTGGTCGTGGACCACGTGCTGTCCGGCGGCCGGGGACGCGGACGGCACGCGCGCGGCGCACCGCAGCTTCCGGTCGTCGGCGAGATCGTCGAGGATGTTCCACAACCGGCCGTCGACGAAGCTCCACCCGCCCATGTTCTTGGGCTCCTCCTGGAGCCAGACCACGTCCTTGGCGTTGGGGTAGCCCTCGAGGATGTCGCGGATCTGCCCGGCCGGGAACGGGTAGAGCTGTTCGACGCGGACGATGGCGGTCGGCGACTCGCGCTCGTCGCGGGCCTTCATCGCGTCGTAGGCGACCTTGCCGAAGCAGAACACCACGGCCTTGGCCTCGGCCCGATCGCGCGAGTCCCAGGCAGGGTCGTCGAGGGTCTCGCGGAACGAACCGGAGGTGAACTCCGACAGGTCCGAGAACGCGTTGGGCGAGCGCAGCAGCGACTTCGGGGTGAAGATGATCAGCGGCTTGCGGATCTCGCGGTGCATCTGGCGTCGCAGGACATGGAAGTACTGGGCCGCGGTCGTGGCGTTGACGACCTGGATGTTGTCCTCGGCGCTCAGGATCAGGAAGCGCTCGATGCGCGCAGAGCTGTGCTCGGGGCCCTGGCCCTCGTAGCCGTGCGGCAACAGCATGACCAGACCGGAGGTTTCGCCCCACTTGTCCTCGGCTGCCACGATGAACTGGTCGATGATGATCTGCGCGCCGTTGACGAAGTCGCCGAACTGCGCCTCCCACGCGACCAACGTGTCCTTGTTCGTCACCGAGTAGCCGTACTCGAAGCCGACGGCCGCGTACTCGCTCAGCAGCGAGTCGTAGGCCATGAACCGGCCCTGCTCGTCGTCGAGGACCGTGAGCGGCAGGTGGTCCCTGCCGGTCTTGAAGTCGACCTGCACGGCGTGCCGCTGCGAGAACGTTCCGCGCCGCGAGTCCTGCCCCGCGAGGCGGACGTCGATGCCCTCGAGCAGCAACGAGCCGAACGCGAGGGTCTCGCCCAGCGCCCAGTCGATCGTCCCCGACTCGTACCGTTCGCGTGCCTTCTTGAAGATGCGGTCGAGCTTGGGGTGTCGGGTGAATCCCTCGGGGACGTCGAACTGCCTGGCCGCGATGCGGTCGAGCGCTTCCTTGGCCACGCCGGTCTCGACCGGCGGGTGCAGTTCGATGGTCTCGACCGGGCGGATCGCCTTGGGAGGTTCGGGCGGCGCGGCCTCCTTGGTCGCGGTGAACGCGTCCTCGAGCCGGGCCTCGAAGTCCTGCAGGAACTCCTCGGCCTGCTCGATCGAGATGTCACCACGCCGGACCAGGCGCTCGGTGTAGAGCTTGCGCACCGAGCGGAGGTTGTCGATGACCTCGTACATCTGCGGCTGCGTGAACGACGGGTCGTCGCCCTCGTTGTGGCCGTGGCGGCGGTAGCACACCATGTCGATGACGATGTCGCGGGCGAACTTCTGGCGGTACGCGAACGCGAGCCGTGCGACACGGACGACCGCTTCGGGGTCGTCGCCGTTGACGTGCAGCATCGGCGCATGCACGGCCTTGGCGACGTCGGTGGCGTAGTACGACGACCGCGCCGCGTGCGGCGAGGTCGTGAACCCGACCTGGTTGTTGATGACGACGTGGATGGTTCCGCCGGTGCGGTAGCCCCGCAACTGCGACAGGTTGAGGGTCTCGACGACCACGCCCTGCCCGGCGAAGGCGGCGTCGCCGTGCATCAGCAGCGGCAGCGCCGGGAACACGCCCTCGTTGCCGCGGTCGTAGCCGTCCTGCAGCGCGCGGGCGATGCCCTCGACGACGGGGTTGACCGCCTCGAGGTGTGACGGGTTGGGCGGCAGGTGCAGGTCGACGGTCCTGCCCGAGCGGGCGTTGTAGACACCCTTCGTACCGAGGTGGTACTTGACGTCGCCCGACCCCTGGACGGTGTCGGGATCGATGTGACCCTCGAACTCGCCGAAGATCTGCTTGTAGGACTTGCCGAGGATGTTCGACAACACGTTGAGGCGGCCGCGGTGGGCCATGCCCATCACGATGTCGTCGACGTCGCCGGCATCGGCGGCGGCCTCGCAGATCGCGTCGAGCAGCGGGATCAGGCTCTCGGCGCCTTCGATGCCGAAGCGCTTCTGCCCGACGTACTTGGTGTGGAGGAACGACTCGAACGCCTCGGCGGCGTTGAGCCGCTCGAGGATCCACAATTGGTCCTCGGCGGTGATCTGGTCGTTGACGCCCTCGACCTGGTCACGGATCCAGTGCTTCTGCTCGGGGTCGAGCACGTGGCCGTACTCGATGCCGATGGTGCGGCAGTAGGCGTCGCGGAGCACCCCGAGGATCTTCTGCAGTTCCATCTTGCGCGGCTCGCCACCGATGTCGGTGATGAACTCGCGGTCGAGGTCCCAGATCGACAGCCCGTAGTAGGTCGGGTCGAGTTCGGGGTGCATCGCCTTGGGCTGCAGCCGCAGCGGGTCGATGTCGGCGATCAGGTGGCCACGAACGCGGTACATGTTGGCGAGTTGGTCGACCTTGCTCTGCTTGGCGAGCAGATCGAACTCGTCGTCGAAGGCGGAGGAGTCCGGCCGCCAGCGGGCGGGCTCGTAGGGCATCCCGAGGGCGCCGTAGACCTCGTCGTAGAAGCCGTGCTCGCCGACCAGCAACTCGTGCACGCGCTTGAGGAACAGCCCCGACTCGGCGCCCTGGATCACGCGGTGGTCGTAGGTCGAGGTGAGCGTGATCACCTTCGACACGCCGAGCTTGGCGATCGTGCGCGGGTCGGCGGCCTGGTAGCCGGCCGGGTAGTCGATCGAGCCGACGCCGAAGATGGCGGCCTGGCCCGACATCAGGCGCGGGATCGAGTGGACGGTGCCGATGGTGCCCGGGTTGGTGACCGTGACCGTGCCGCCACTGAACATCGCCGGGTCGAGCTTGCCCGTGCGGATCTTGCGGATGATCTCCTCGTAGGCCCGCAGGAACTCGTCGAACGCGAGCGTGTCCGCGTCCTGGATCACGGGCACCATCAGCGAGCGCGAGCCGTCCTTGTTCTCCACGTCCACGGCCAGACCGAGACCGAAGTGGTCCGCACGCCGCACGACCGGCTTGCCGTCCCCGGTCACGCCGTACGTCGACGTCATGGCCGGCACGGCTTCGACCGCCTTGACCATGGCGTAGGCGATCAGGTGGGTGAACGAGACCTTGCCGCCGTTGGTCCGGCGCAGGTAGTTGTTCGCGATGCGCCGGTTGACCTCGAGCAGCTTGGCCGGCACGTCGCGCACGGAGGTCGCGACGGGCACGCCGAGCGAGGCCTCCATGTTCTCGACGATGCGGGCCCCGACACCGCGGATGCGCGACGCCGCCGGGTCGTCCTCGGCGATCGTGGGCGCCGCGCGCTGGATCGATGCCGCACTGGCCCCGTTGCCCGACGGCGCCGCATCGGCACCGCTGCCCGTGGCCCGACCGGCACGGCCGTTGCCGCCGCGGGCGCCCTCCGGGCGGTAGTCGGCGAAGAAGTCGCGCCAACTCTTCGACAGCGCGTCGGGGTCCTCGCGGTACTGCTCGTACATTTCCTCGACCAGCCAGGAGTTGAGCTCCGACTGCGAGGAGGCTTCGGGTTGGTTGGCCATGTCGGCGATCGTGCTCCGGGGTGACGTACGCACCAGGGTAGGGCGCCGTGGGATGCCCATCCCACCGGGCCACGGCCGCCCGGCGGACGGCGCGTGGGCCGGGCCGGCCGGACACATTCGGTCGGCCGAACGGTCGGCCGTGGGCACCCGGTTCGAGTGGACCGCCCCCCGCAGCGGGCGTCAACCGTCCGCCCGCCCCGCCCGCCGTCCGTCCTTGTCGGCGGGTACGGTCCCGTGGGGCGAGACCGCGAGCGTAAAGGTGGGCGATGAAGGACCTGCTCATCGCGATCGTGGCCCTGGCCGCGCTGGCGGGCGCCGCCTACGGAGCCTGGTGGCTGCTCACCGAGAGCGATGTGTTCACCGGCGAGCAGGAGCAGGTCGCCGACCCCGCCGACACGGCAGCAGCGTTCGCGGCGGCCTGGGAAGCCGGGGACCTCGACGAGATGTTGGCGCTGACCCGCAGCGAGCCCGAGACCATGCGTCCGGCCTACGAGCAACTCGCCGAGGGCCTGGCTCCCGACCAGGTGCAGGCCGTGACCGGCGAGGTCGAACAGGTCGGCGAAGGCCGTGTACTCGTGCCCATGACCGTGACGTTGCTGGCGGCCGAGTACGGCGAGGTCGGCTGGGAGGTCGAACTCGAACTGCAGCGTGCCCGCGGCGAGTGGGCCGTCGCGTGGAGCCCCTCGAGCCTGCATCCGAGCTACCGAGACGGGATGAGCTTCGACATCGAGCGCGAGGAACTCGACCGCGCCCCGATCCTGGCCGCCGGCGGCGAACCGCTGGCCGGCGAGGGCGACCTCGTCACCCTCGGCTTCGAACCGGCCGGCGTCGACGACCCCGAACTGCTCGCCGAACGGTTCGAGGAGGTCGTCCCGGGGACCGGTGAGACGGTCCAGCGCACGTTTGCGCGCGGCAACCTCGTCGACGGGTGGTTCTATCCCATCACGACCCTGCCGGCCAGCCTCGCGACCGACGCGTGGTCCGAGCTGCGCGGTGTCGCCGGCACGCTGCGGCGGTCCGGTTCGGGCCGCGCCCTCTACGACGTCGGGTTCGCCCAGCACGTCGTCGGCCGGGTGGACGAAGCGACTGCTGAACAACTCGAACGGCTCGGCCCGCCCTACGAGCGGGGCGACGACGTCGGCCAGTTCGGCCTCGAAGCGGTCTACGAGTCCGACCTGATCGACGCGACCATGGTCCGCGTCGTCCTGCGCGAACGGCCCGGCGGCCCGATTCGTGAGGTGCTCGGCGAGTCCCTGCAGGGCGGCATCGACGCCGTCCGCACCACCATCGACGTACCGGTCCAGCGGGCCGTCGAGAACGCCCTGACCGGCTTCGACGGCACCGGCGCGATCGTCGTGATCGACATCCGCGACGGGGCGATCCGCGCCAGCGCGAGCCGGCCGCTCAGCGGCTACAACCGCGCCTTCGAGGGCCGCTACCCCCCGGGCAGCACCTTCAAGATCGTCACCGCCGAGGCGCTGCTGGGCGCCGGTCTTCAGCCCAGCAGCGAGGTGTCCTGTCCGGCGCAGACGACGGTCGGCGGGCTGTCGGTGCCGAACGCCGGCGGCCTGGAACTCGGCACGACCACGCTCGAGCAGGCCCTCGCCCACTCGTGCAACACCACGTTCGCCTCCCTGGCGGTCTCCGAGCTGGGCGCCGAACGGCTCACCGAGGCAGCCGGACGGTTCGGCTTCGACGTGACGCCTGACCTGCCGCTGCCCGCGTTCGGCGCGTCGTTCCCGGCGCCTGCCGACTCCGCCGAACTGGCCGCGGCCGCCTTCGGCCAGGCGCGGGTCGAGGTCTCGCCGCTGCACCTCGCCAGCGTCGCTGCGGCCGCCCGGTCAGGAGTGTGGCGTCCGCCCTTCCTCATGACAGACGACGAGCCCGGCGACGGCCGCCAGCTCAGCGGCGGTGCGCTCGCCGACCTGCGCACGATGCTGCGCGCCGTGGTCACCGACGGCAACGGCACGGCCGCCAACGTCTCCGACAGGATCTCGGCGATCGAGGGCAAGACGGGCAGCGCGCAGGGGACGGGCGGGGTCACCCATGCCTGGTTCGCCGGCTCCTGGGGCGACTACGGTTTCGCCGTGCTCGTCGAGGAAGGCGGGTCGGGTGCCGAGGTGGCTGCACCGATCGCCGCTCGCTTCGTCGACGAGCTGGCCTCGCAGCTGGCTGCTGCGGGAGAGTGACGCCGACACCGAGGACGACAAGCGATGCCGACCCTGACGCTGACCGGTGAACCCGACGCCGACCGTCTGCTCTCCGACAACGCCTTCGCGCTGCTGGTCGGCATGCTGCTCGACCAGCAGATCGCGATGGAGCAGGCATTCGGCGGCCCGGCGCGGCTGGCCGAGCGTCTGGGCGGAGCGTTGACGCCTGCTGCCGTCGCCGCCCTCGACCCCGACGACCTCGAGCAGGTGTTTCGCGAGAAGCCGGCCCTGCACCGCTATCCCGGCTCGATGGCCAAGCGCGTGCACGCCCTGGCCACTGCACTGGTCGAGGACTACGACGGCGACACCGAGGCGGTCTGGCGCGACGTCGCCGACGGCCGCGAGCTCAAGCGCCGGTTGACCGACCTGCCCGGCTTCGGGGACCAGAAGTCGCGCATCTTCGTGGCGTTGCTGGGCAAGCAGTGCGGGGTGACGCCCGACGGGTGGCGCGAGGCCGCCGGTGACTACGGCCTCGACGGCCACCGCTCGATCGCCGACGTGGTCGACCACGACAGCCTGCTCGAGGTTCGCGCCTGGAAGCAGGCCAAGAAGGCCAGGGCGAAGGCCGAGGCCGAGGCGGGTTCCTAGGCCTCGGGTATCACGGCCCACTGGAACAGCAGCATCGTGGCCAGGCCCATGGCCAGCATGCCGGCCGGCGCCCAGGTCCAGCCCTTGCTCCAGGGCCACAGCGGTGCCGCCAGCACCATGAGCAGCGCGACGATCACGGCAGGGACGAGGGTTTGCATGGCGGGACCGTACCGCGGGCCGTGGCCGGGCAGGTGGCCGAACCCGGGCGGGCAGGAGGGGGGTACCCGCGCCCGCGCCCGGCCCACTAGCGTTCGCGTCGAAAACGCTCGCCCCGCCCGGTTGCCACGCGCCGGGCGCCGACCCTGGATGCGCACGTGAAGCTCGCGATCCTGTCGCGCAACTCGCAGCTGTACTCGACCCGCCGGCTGCGCGAGGCGGCCGAACAGCGCGGACACGAGGTCCGCATCGTCGACTACCTGCGCTGCGTCATCGACATCACCTCGCATCGCCCGGCGATCCACTACGGCGGGTCGCTGCTCGAGTCCGTCGACGCCGTGATTCCCCGGATCGGGGCAACGCACACCTTCTACGGCACCGCCGTCGTGCGCCAGTTCGAGATGATGGGCGTCTACCCGACCAACGACTCGCAGTCGATCTCGCGTTCACGCGACAAGCTGCGCTCGCTGCAGTTGCTCGCGGCCGAGGGCGTCGGGCTGCCGGTCACCTCGTTCGCCCACTCGACCAAGGACATCGACGGCCTGATCTCGCTGGTCGGTGGCGCGCCCGTGGTCGTGAAGTTGCTCGAGGGCACCCAGGGCATGGGCGTGGTGCTCGCCGAGACCAAGAAGGCAGCCGAGTCCGTCATCGGGGCGTTCCGGCAACTCAACGCCAACATCCTGGTCCAGGAGTTCATCAAGGAAGCAGGCGGCTCGGACATCCGCGCCTTCGTGGTCGGTAACCGCGTCGTCGCCGCGATGGAGCGCACCGCTGCGCCGGGCGACTTCCGCTCGAACGTGCACCGCGGGGGCGAGGCGCGGAAGATCCGTCTGACCCCCGAGGAGCGGGCCGCGGCAAAACGGGCCGCGAAACTGCTCGGCCTCAACGTCGCCGGTGTCGACCTGATGCGTTCGAACCACGGCCCGGTCGTGCTCGAGGTCAACTCGTCCCCGGGGCTCGAAGGCATCGAGGGCGCCACCGGCATCGACGTGGCCGCCAAGGTGATCGACTACATCGAGGCCAACGCCGACATCGCCAAGTCGACCACGCAGTCGCGCAAGAAGGCGTGAAACGAACGCTCCTCGCCGTGACCGTGCTGGCCGTGGTCGCCGGCGCTGCGGGCTGGTGGTGGATCAACCGCGATCCCGGCCCGGTGCCGACGGCCGAGGAGTTCGCCGCCGCCTGGAACGGGGGTGACCTCGCCGGCGGCCCGGTGGCGGGCACCCCTGCCACGGTCCGTGAGCGCTACACGGCCCTCACGACCGGACTCGTCGACGGCCTCGGCATCGAGGCACCATCGGTTGCCCTGACCTCGGTGTCGGAACCCCACGACGGCCGTGCTGGTGCCGAGTTCACGGTCACGTGGACGCTGCCCGGCGATCAACGGTGGAGCTACCAGACGACGGCCGAGCTGGCCCGTGGCGAGCAGGGCTGGCAGGTCGAGTTCACCCCCGGCCTGGTGCATCCCGACCTGACCGACGACCTGCACCTCGCGAGCCGGCGCACGCGCCCCGACCGCGGTGACCTGCTCGCCGCCGACGGCACCCCGTTGGTGACCGCCCGTCCCGTCGTCGACGTCGGCGTCCACCCTGCCCGCGTCGAGGACGTCGAGGACCTGGTGGCCGCGTTGCGCGACGTCCTCGACGTCTCCGGCGACGGCCTCGTGGAGCGCATCACCTCGGCCGACCCGGATCAGTTCGTGCCAGTGATCACCTTGCGCGAGGACGCCTGGAACGACGTCGAGGCACCGCTACGCGACCTGGCCGGCGTGGTCGGCCGACGCGGCGAGTTGCCCCTGGCGCCGACCGCGGAGTTCGCCCGATCCCTGCTCGGACGCGCCGGTCCCGTGACCGCCGAGCTCGTCGAGGCGCACCCGGACCGTTATGCGGCGGGCGACACCGCGGGCCTGTCGGGGCTGCAACGCCGCTACGACGAACACCTCGCCGGACGGCCCGGCATGCAGATCGTGGCGGCACCGGGGGACGGCGCGCCGGACGGCACGCCGACGACCGTGTTGCACGAACGGCGACACGTCGACGGCGACCCGGTTCGGATCACGCTCGACGAACGCGTGCAGCGGGCCGCCGACGCCACGCTCGCCGATGTCGAGTTCCCGAGCGCACTGGTTGCGGTCCGGGTCGGGGACGGACACGTCGTCGCCGTCGCCAACGGACCGGGCACGGGTGGCCTCGACATCGCCACGCAGGGCCGATACGCACCCGGGTCGACGTTCAAGGTCGTCACGACCGCCGCACTGCTCGAGCAGGGTCTCGACCCCGACGAGGTCGTCGGCTGCCCCGCCGAGTCGGTCGTCGACGGGCGGGCGTTCACCAACGCCGAGGACGGTGCGCGGGGCGAGGTCGCGTTCCGGGAGGCGTTCGCGCAGTCGTGCAACACCACGTTCGTCTCGCTCGCAGGCGACCTGCCGACGGACGCGTTGATGACGGCCGCAGCCGGCTTCGGCCTCGGCGGGTCGCACACGCTGGGGGTCGAGGCGTTCACGGGCCAGGTGCCGGCAACCGAACCCGGCACGGACCAGGCGGCCGCCGCCATCGGCCAGGGCCGCATCCTGGTCAGCCCACTCGCGATGGCCGACGTCGCCGCGACGGTGGCCCGGGGGGCACACCTGACTCCGTCGCTGGTGCTCGCCCCGCACCCGGGAGGGGCCGCCGAGGAGCGTCCCCTGGACCCGGCGGTCGCCGCGACCCTGCAGACGCTGATGCGTGAGGTCGTGACCGACGGCAGCGGCCGCGCCGTGGCCGACGTCCCGGGCGCACCCGTCCACGGCAAGACCGGCACGGCCGAGTACGGCACGACGGCGCCACCACGCACGCACGCCTGGTTCATCGGCTACCAGGACGACCTCGCGTTCGCGGTGCTGGTGGCCGAGACCGAGGACAGCTTCGGCGGTCGGGTGGCCGCACCGCTGGCGGCCGACTTCCTGCGGCGCCTGGCGGACTGAGCGGTGTCAGCGGGGGTCGTCGCGCCCTCGCCGCGCAGCGGAGGTGTCCGCGACGACGGCGTCCCAGGCCTTCCGAGCCCCGATCAGGACGGGGTCCCACAGCGGCGAGAACGGCGGCGCGTACGACAGGTCGACGTTGAGCAGTTCCTCGACCGTCATCTCGTTCCACAGGGCCGCCGCGAACGTGTCGATCCGCTTGCACGACCCCTCGCCACCCACGATCTGCGCACCCAGGAGGCGGCCCGAGCGCCGCTCGGCGACGACCTTGACGTCCATGGTGGCGGTATCGGGCCAGTAGCCCGCCTTGGTCGTGGTCTCCACCGTGGCGCAGACCGGGTGGAACCCGGCCGCCTCGGCGTCGCCTTCGCCGAGGCCGGTGCGACCGATCTCGACCCCGCACACCTTGGTGACGGCGGTGCCGAGCACGCCCGGGAACGTCGCATACCCGCCGCCGAGGTTGATGCCGGCGACGCGGCCGGTCTTGTTCGCGATCGTGCCGAGCGCGATGGTCGCCGGTGCGCGCGTGACCCGGTGGTGCACCTCGGCGCAGTCGCCCGCGGCCCAGACACCGTCGACCCGGGTGCGTTGCCGAAGGTCGACCACGATCCCGCCGGTCTCGGGGCCGACCGGGATGCCTGCAGCACGGGCCAGGCCGCTGTTGGGGCGCGTCCCCATCCCGAGGATCACCACGTCGGCGGCGAGGGTCCCGTCCCCGGTCGCCACGGCCCGAAGGTCCCCGTCGGCGTGCTCGACGCCTTCCACGGTGGTGCCGAGGTGCAGGCGGATGCCCATCCCGAGCATCGCCTGCGCGACCCGGTCCCCCATGCCGGCGTCGAGGGTCGACATCGGGCGGTCGGAGCGTTCGACGAGGTCCACCTCGTAGCCACGCACGACCATGGCCTCGGCCATCTCCAGCCCGATGTAGCCGGCCCCGACGACGACGGCACGGCGGATGTCGCGGCCCTCGAGGTGGTCGAGGATCGCCTGCCCGTCGTCGAGGGTCTGCACCCCGAACACGCCGGGACCGTCGAGCCCGGGGATGTCCGGCCGCAACGGCGACGCCCCGGTGGCCAGCAGCAGGTGGTCGTAGGCGAGCTCGTCCTCGCTGCCCGCGTCGAGGTCACGGAACGTGACGCGTCCTGCCCCGGTGTCGATGCCGACCACCTCGTGGCGGATGCGTGCGTCGATGGCGTGCTTCTCGCGGAACTGTTGCGGTGTGCGGACCACGAGGTCGTCACGGTCGTCGACCACGTCGCCGATCCAGTACGGGATGCCGCACGCGGAGTAGGAGGTGTCCGTACCGCGTTCGAAGACCACGATCTCGAGGTCGTCCGGGCCGCGACCGCGGCGGGCCTGGCTCGCGGCGCTCATGCCCGCGGCGTCACCACCGACCACGACGAGACGCTCTCTCACGGCGCGTCCGGTCGTCGGTGCAGCGTGGCGGCGAGGTGATGGGTCTCGGGCGTGTCCGCGTGCGCCATCCACAGGTCGTAGGACAACGTGTCGGCCTCGAGCACGAACCTGCGGCGGAGCGCGTGCACGGCCTTCGCCGTCGAGGTGCGTCCCAGCCCGGTGGCACGCAGGTCCATGACGCCGTCGCCGAACTCGCCCTCGTCGACCTCGACGATGCCGAACGGGTGGGCGAGCACGAGCTCGACGCGGACGGGCCGTTCGTGCGCGGGCGTGACGACCCGGAGGTAGCCGGTCTCGCTGTGCATGGGGGCAGCGGTGACCGGATCGCTGGTGCGCTGGGCATAGGCGAGAAACGGCTTCCCGACGTGGTCGAACGTCACCTGCTCGAGATAGGTGAAATCGTCGATGGTCGGATAGTGCCCGGCGCCTTCACCCGACCACGTCCCCAACAGACCGGCGAGCGGTTCGAGTGCGGGATGCAGGTCGCTGACCACGGCGGCTACCCGACTGCGAGCAGGTCGACGACGAACACCAGTGTCTCCCCCGGGGCGATGACACCACCGGCGCCACGCTCGCCATAGGCGAGCTCGGGCGGGATGGTCAGGCGGCGGCGACCGCCGACCCGCATCCCCTCGACCCCCTGGTCCCACCCGTCGATGACCTCACGGGCGCCGAGTCCGAACGTGAACGGCCCCCGCTCCCACGACGCGTCGAACTCCTGGCGGTCCGACCAGGAGATCCCGACGTAGTGGACCGAGACGCGGGTGCCGGACACGGCCTCGTCGCCGTCGCCGACGACCAGGTCGTCACGGACGAGTTCGGTGGGGGGCGGCGACCCCGGGGCCGGCAGGTCGGCGGACGGGTCGGGGCGCTGTGGCATGTCGGTCCTGTCGGATCGCGGGGTGTCGGACAGCGTCGCGGTGGGTCGCCGCCGGCAGGTGGCCGAGCGTAGTGCCTCGCGGAATCGGACCGGGGTCGCCACGGGGTAGCGTCCGACCATGCTGCTTCCCGTCCTCGGCGTCGTCGCCGGCCTCGCGCTCCTGACCGTCTCGGCCGACCAGTTCGTGGCCGGGGCTGCCCGCATCGCGGCCGCGATGCGGCTGTCGGCCGTCGTCATCGGTGCGGTCGTCATCGGCTTCGGCACCAGCGCACCCGAGATGGTGGTCTCGGCGATCGCCGCCGGGCGGGGCTCACTCGACATCGCCGCGGGCAACATCGTCGGGTCCAACATCGCCAACCTGAGCCTGGTGCTCGGGGTCGCGGCCCTGGTGACACCGATCGCCGTCGGTTCGAAGGTCCTGCGCCGCGAAGCACCGCTGTCGCTGGGTCTCACGCTCGTGTTCGCCGTGCTCGTGCAGGGCGGCCTCAGCCGCTGGAACGCCGTCGTGCTCGGCGTCCTGCTCGCCGGTGCGCTCACGGTCATCCTGCGACAGGCCCGCAGCGGCGGCGACGACGCGCTCAGCAGCGAGGTCGACGAGTACCTCGGCGACGACCCGCCCTCCCTGCCCCGTGAGTGGACCCGCACGGTGCTGGGCCTGCTGGGCACCCTGGCCGCCGCACAGGTGTTGGTCTCGTCCGCGACGACCATCGCCGCCGAGGTCGGGCTCGCCGAGGGGTTCGTCGGCCTCACGATCGTCGCGATCGGCACGTCGCTGCCCGAACTGGCCACCGCGATCCAGGCGGCCCGCAAGGGCGAGACGGACCTCATCATCGGCAACCTGTTGGGCAGCAACCTGTTCAATGTCGGTGCCGTCGCCACCCTGGCCGGGCTCGTCGGGCCGGGGCCCTTGACCGACCCCACGATCGTGGGTTTCGCGACCCTGCTGATGGTGGCGGTCTCGATCCTGGCCACGGCCTTCATGGTCACCGGGAAACGCGTGGTGCGGTGGGAGGCCGCCGTGCTCCTGGGCGGCTACCTCGTCTGCGTGCCCCTGCTGGCCTGACCGTCAGGCGTCGTCCTCGGGCGGGTCGGGGGGCGACGGGCGCGGCTCGGTGGGCTGCGGCGCGGGCGACGGGGTCGGTTCCGGTGACGGCTCCGGTTCGGGCTCCGGTTCGGGCTCCGGTTCTGGTTCGGGCTCGGACGTCGGCTCGGGTTCGGGTTCCGGTTCGGGCTGCGCTTCGGGCTTCGGTTCGGGAGCGGGTGCGGACCGACGGGGCCGCGGCTCCTGTTCGACGGGCTCGCGCATCAGTCGTTCGAGGTCGCCGTACCAGCCGGGCTCCTCGGCCAGGACCGGACGGTCGAGGTTGACCGTGTCGGGGGCGGGCACGACGTCGGGGCCGTCGCAGGCGGGACCGGCCAGGTCGCGCACCTGCTCGACCTCGGACGGCTGTTCATCGACCAGGGCGACACGTACCCGCAGTTCGGCGACGACCTGGCCGCAGGCCGGTTCACCCGCGGACAGCAGCCGCAAAGGGGTCGTCGCCAACTCGCCGGCGCTCATCGGCCGGGCGGCCGGACCGTCGATCGCGACTGGTGCGGGACCGCCGTCCGGCCCGCGCACCGCCGCGTAGACGACCAGGCGGGTGTCGGCGGGGAGTGCACGCCCGATGGCGTCGCTCAGGCCGACCCGGACAGGCGCGGGATGATCTGCCACGAGGTGCCGGGGCGTCATCAGGTGCAATCGCAGACCGGAGCGGCCGGTCTGCGCGACGGTCACGGCCGTGCCCTCGGCCACCTCGCCGGTCGACAGTTCGCCCGCGCCGTCCTCGGCCCACGAGGCCACCGCCCACCAGCCGAGCGCAGCGATGGCCACCAGCCACACCAGCGTCCCTGCCAGGATGCGTCCGGGTCGAACTGCATTGGCGCCCACGTACCCCACCGTCTGTCGAAATCGTCGTCGTGCCAGAGGTGCAGTTTGGCCTCTTGGACGCTCGACCGAAGGCGGCCGTTCGGGACGACGGCCGGCCGTGGGTACACCGGCCGAGCGGCCGCGACGACCGCTCAGCCACCGCCGGCGACGGCCGGCACGACCGACACCACGTCGGCGGCCGTCACCGGGGTGTCGAGTCCCGCACGCGAGCGGACCTCCTCGTCCTGCACGTACACGTTGACGAAGCGGCGCAGTTCACCGTGAGCGTCCAACAGCCGTTCGCCGACGCCCGGGTGCTGCGCCTCGAGTGCGACGAGAACGCTGCGCACGTCCTCGCCGGCCACCTCGACCTCGGCCCGCCCGCCCGTGAGCCGGCGGAGGGGCGACGGGATGCGGACGGTGGGCACGAGGTCGTCAGGCCTCAGGCGATCGGCGCACGCGAGCCGGGGCGTCCGGGTCCTTCCAGTCGGGACGCGCCAGGTAGGCCCGCGTCTCGCGGACCACGAGCCCCGACAGCAGCAGCAGGCCGACGAGGTTGGGCAGTGCCATGAGCCCGTTCATGATGTCGGAGAAGGTCCACACGATGTCGAGGCTGGCGGTCGCGCCGACGTAGATCACGGCGATGAACACCAGGCGGTAGGGCACGACGGCGCCCCGTCCGAACAGAAAGTCCATGTTGCGTTCGCCGTAGTAGGCCCAACCGAGCAGCGTCGAGAACGCGAAGAAGGCGACGCTGAGGGTGACGATCATGCTGCCCCACTCGCCGGGCAGGCCGGTCGCGAACGCCTGTGCCGTCAGCGTGGCGCCCTCCTCCTCGCCCAGTTCCCACACGCCCGTGACGACCAGGGTGAGCCCGGTGAAGCTGACCACCACCAGCGTGTCGAGGAAGGTCTGGGTCATCGACACCAGCGCCTGACGGACCGGATTCGAGGTCTGCGCCGCGGCGGCGGCGATGCCGCCGGTGCCGAGACCCGACTCGTTGGAGAAGATGCCGCGCGCGACACCCATGCGGATGACCGTGAGCAGCCCGGCGCCGGCGAATCCGCCAACCGCGGCCGTCCCCGTGAACGCGTCGGTGAGGATCAGTCCGATCGCCCCGGGAATCTCGGCAGCGTTGGCCGCCAGCACGACGCTCGCGCCGACGATGTAGATCACGGCCATGATCGGGACGAACGCGGCGGCGAAGCGGCCGATCGCCTTGATGCCGCCGAGCAGCACGGCGCCGGCGCCGACGGTCAGCACGAGACCGGTGACCCAGGTCGCGACCCCGAACTCGTCGCTCATGACGTCGGCGACCGTGTTGGCCTGCACGCCGTTGCCGATGCCGAACGCGGCGATGGCGGCGAAGACCGCGAAGGCGACGCCGAGTGCCTTGCCGAGCGGACCGCCGACGCCGTCGCGCAGGTAGAACATCGGACCGCCCGACTGCTCGCCGGCCGCGTCGCGACGGCGGAACTTCACCCCCAGGAACGCCTCGGCGTACTTGGTGGCCATGCCGACCAGGCCGGTCATCCACATCCAGAACAACGCGCCGGGGCCACCGATGCCGATGGCGGTGGCGACGCCGGCGATGTTGCCGACACCGATCGTGGCGGCCAGTGCGGTCGCCAGCGCCTGGTAGTGGGTGACGTCGCCCTCCACCGAGTCCTCGCGCCGCTTGACCAGCGCCAGCCACAGTGCGTAGGTCAGCTTGTGGAACTGCACGCCCCGCAGGACCACCGTGAGGTACAGGCCGGTGAGCAGCAGCAGCGGGATGAGCAGCCACGGCCCCCAGACGAACGAGCCGATCGTGTCGAGCACCTCCTGCACTGGCAACTCCTTCGCTCGGGGGAACGCGACACGGAAAGCTAGTCACGCGCGAGCAGGTCGTGCACGGGCACGGTGCGTCACCCCGAGGCGTCCGGCTTGACGGACGCGGCAGCCGTGGGGCGCCATACTCCGGGTGAGACCGTTGCGAAGGACCCCCTCATGGACGACGGACGCCCGGTCGTCCTCGTCGTCGACGACGAGGAGGACGTCGTCGTGCTGTGCCGCGTCAACCTCGAGTTCGAGGGCTACGTCGTCATCGAGGCCGTCGACGGCGCGGACGCCCTCGACAAGGCCCGAGCGCACCGGCCGGACGTGGTGGTGCTCGACGTGATGCTGCCCCGATTCGACGGTTGGCAGGTGCTGGCCGCGCTCAAGGCCGACCCCGACCTGCGCCAGATCCCCGTCGTGCTCCTGACGGCGAGGATGCAGGAAGAAGACCAGATCCGCGGCTGGTCGGCGGGCGCGGCCGACTACGTCACCAAGCCGTTCTCGCCGCTGGCGCTCTCGCAGGTCCTGCAGGACGTGCTCGCGACGTCCCCCGAGGAGGAGGAACGGCGGCGCCACCTGATCCTCGAGAAGCTCGAACTGCTCCGCGACCGGTGAGCATCGCCGCTAGCCGCGGTCGGCACCGACCACGACGTGCACGGAGACCGATTCGGACAGGTTGCCCGGCTGGGGGCGCACGTCACCGGCACCGATCGCCGCGGCGACCTGTCGGGCGGCGGCCTCGTTGCCCTGGGTCCACAGCACCGTGGTGACCCGGTAGTCGACCGCCTGGTTCTCGGCCACGACGCGATAGCCCTGGCCGCGAAGTTGCTCGGCCACGCCGCGCATCGCCGCGCCGCCGTCGGCCTTGTAGCCGTCGAGGACCTGGATGGAGATGTCACCCGGCGGGATGGTCGCGGCCGGTTCCTCGGCGGGCTCCTCCGGCTCCGGCTCGGG
>JAGXST010000144.1 GCA_018335555.1 Actinomycetota bacterium
GGCCCAGGCCGTGGCGGGCAGCGCCGCGAGCAGCAACGACAGCACGACGACCGCGAGCATCTGCCGCGTTCGCCTGGTCAGGGCGCTGGTCACGGTCCCCCCCGTCGTCGACGACACGCCCGGAGCGGCGCGTCGTGACCTACGTCGGCCGGGAGGGGTGGGGACTTGAGTGTCCAATAGGACATTCGTCCTGTCCGCTCGCCGTCGCCGGGCAACGAAACGGACCCCCGGCTGGGGAGCCGGGGGTCCGTTCAAGCCGGGACGCGCGGGGCACGGCGTCGACCGGCGTGTGAGCGGCCCTTGGGGGAAGGGCTGGTGCTCACGTGGCGTGCCACCCGATGGGGCGTCGGGCATGAAGATCGGCACGCACTAGCGGTCAGGGGCAGACCGCCTACACCTGATTCAACGCGCCCGCCGCCGCGTCCGTGCCCGTACGTGCGTCGATCGCACGACCTGGGGCGTCGCCACTGCACTGGCGCACCCTAGGCTGAACCGCCCGAGCAGGAAGGGCCGGCGTGCGGGTGGCCGCCTCGTTGTCGCGAACCCCGGAGGGTGCGCTCGCGGCGGCCGAGGCCGCAGATGCCGTGGCTGCCACACTCGGTGACGGGTGCGACCTGGCGCTGGTCCTGGTGCGTCCCGAGCACGCCGCCGACCTCGGGGGCATCGGGCTCGCCGTCGAGGGGCGTCTCGAGCCGGGTGTGCTGGTCGGTGCCGTCGCGCAGGGAGTGGTCGGCCCCGGGGAGGAGGTCGAGTCCGGCCCGGGCGTGGTCGTCTGGGGGGCTCGCCTGCCCGGCGCGGACCTCCGGCCGTTCCGGGCGTGGACCGTGCATGGACGCGACGAACGCATGGCCGTCGCCGGCTGGCCGGACGCCGGCCCCCGGGATGTCGTGTTGGTCCTGGCGGATGCGCTGTCGTTTCCGACCGCGGAGGTGGCGGTCCGGCTCGGAGAGCGCGGCGACTCGGCGACCCTGGCGGGCGGCGCCATGACCGGTGGTGCGGGTGCCAGCCGCTTCCTCCTCGACGGCGTGGTCCACGACGACGGCGCCGTGGGGGTGGTCCTTCGCGGTGTCGACGTCACGGTGGCGGTCTCGCAGGGCTGTCGACCGATCGGTGAGCCCCTGACGGTCACTGCCGTCGATCGCAACCGGATCCTCGAGCTCGGTGGCGTCGCGGCACCAACGCGCCTGCAGCAACTGCTGGTCTCGCTCGACGACGAGGAACGCGGCCTGCTCGAGCGTGGTGGCCTGCAGGTCGGCCTCGTGGTCGAGGAGGTGCGCGACACGTACGCCGCGGGCGACTTCGTGGTCCGCGGCGTGCTGGCGGTCGACCCCGAGCGCGGCAACGTCACGGTCGGCGACCTGCCCCGGGTCGGCCAGACGATCCAGTTCCAGGTGCGCGACGCTGCGACCGCATCGGCCGACCTGGCCGCGACGTTGGCCGGCCTCGCGCCAGCTGCGGGCTCGCTGCTGTTCACGTGCACGGGACGGGGGCGTGACCTGTTCGGCGCCCCGGACCACGACGTCCGGGCCGTCGAGGCAGCCCTCGGAGGAGCGGTCGCCGGGGCGTTGTGCGCCGGCGAACTCGGGCCGCTCGGCGGGCGGTCGCACCTGCACGGCTACGCCGCCGGCCTGCTGCTCTTCGGCCCGAGATGCGTAACAGACACGAAACGGGGGTGACACGGGTGGGACACCGCCCTGCATGATGCTTCCGCGACCGCGACAGAATGCGGACGGTGGCGCGCGTCGGCCGTCACCGGAGCTCGAGGGGTCGCACCGGCGCCCGGCAGAGGAGTACGACGTGAAGCTCGTCACGGCGATCGTGAAGCCGCACAAGCTCGACGAGGTGAAGGAGGCGCTGCAGGACCTGGGTATCCAGGGTCTGACGGTGACGGAGGTGCGGGGCTACGGCCGCCAGCGTGGTCACACCGAGGTGTACCGCGGCGCCGAGTACACGGTCGAGTTCGTGCCCAAGGTGAGGCTCGAGATCCTGAGCTCGGACGCGCAGGCGGGCGAGATCGTCGACACCGTGGTGAAGCACGCCCAGACCGGGCAGGTCGGTGACGGCAAGGTCTTCGTCACCTCGGTGGACTCGATCGTGCGCATCCGGACCGGGGAACGTGACGGCGACGCGATCTAGAAGGACGCGCCATCGACCCCGCCTTCGCCCTCGATGCAGCCGGACCGCCGCGGCAGGACGCCGCGGCGGTGGCCGCGCGCCTGAAGCAACGCGGCGAGCAACTGCGCCTCGGCGGCCCGCCGCCCGGGCGTGCCTGGTGCGAAGCGTGGAGTGATGCGGTCGACGAGGCATTGGTCGCGTTGTCCTCGTCGGTGCTCGACTCCCACCGTCTGGCGGTGGTCGCGGTCGGCGGTTACGGCCGCCGAGAGCTGTGCCCCGGTTCGGACGTCGACCTGCTGCTGCTCCACGACAGGCTCGAGAGGCAGGAGCTGGAGTTCGTGGTACGCCGGATCGTCTATCCGCTCTGGGATGCCGGGCTGACCGTGGGGTACGCGGTCCGCAACCGGCGCGAGGCGATCGGCGCGATCGACGACGTCGACACGGCGACCTCGATGCTGGAGTTGCGTACGGTCTGTGGGGACCGCGGGCTGGCCAGCCTGGTGCAGGTCGAGGTGCTGCGCCGCCTGCGTCAGCGGCCGCACAAGTTCCTCGAGTCGCTGCGGCGGGCGGATACGGACCGCAAGCGCAAGGCGGGGGATGCCGCGGAGGCGATCGAACCCGACCTGAAGAGCGGGGCGGGCGGGCTGCGCGACGTCCAGTCGCTGTCGTGGGCGGCGGCTGCCCTGGTCGGCGTCAGCGGCCTCGACCCGCTGGTGCCCGCCGGCTACCTCGGCGCCACCGACCGCCCACGCCTGGTCCACGCCCGTGAGCGGCTCCTGGCCGCCCGGGTCGCACTGCACCTCGAGGTCGCGGATCGTGCCACCTCGACCCCCGTCAAGAGCGAGGTTTTGAGGCTCGAGTCGCAGGATGCCGTGGCCGCGAGGCTCGGGTTCGTCGACCGCGGCGAGCACGACCTCGCGGCCCACGACCTGATGCGTGAACTGATCCTGGCCGCACGGGTGATCGATCACGTCCACCGGCGCGCCTGGTCGCTGATCGACGCCGACCTCGCCCGCGGCGCCCGTCGCCGTCGGCGCCCGACCGAACGCGAGCACGACGGGTTCGAACTGGTCGACGGCGTCCTGCGGCTGCCGGACGGGCTCGATCTCGGGACGACCGAGCTGCCGACCCGGCTGCTCGCGGCCCTGGCGGACACCGGTGCGGTGCTCGATCGTGGCAGCGCCGCCCGGCTGCGCCGCCTGGTCGAGGACGGCGAGCCCGGCTGGGCGTGGACCGACACGCAGCGCGAACGCTTCGTGCGCGTGCTGTGGCGGGGCGGGGTGATGGTGCCCGCGCTCGCAGAACTCGACGACGTCGGCCTGCTGACCGCGATGCTGCCCGAGTGGGAGCCGCTGCGCGGGCGGCCGCAGCGCAACCCCTACCACCGCTACGCCCTCGACCGGCATGCCTGGCACGCCGCCGCCAACCTCGGCGACCTCGTCCGACGGGAGTCCTGGGCGGCCGAGGCGCTGCGCCGGGTGGACGACCGGGAGGGTCTGCTGCTGGGGGTGTTGCTGCACGACGTGGGCAAGGCCGTCGGCGAGCCACACAGCGAGACCGGCGTGCCGCTGGCGCGCTCGATCGCGACGCGCATGGGCGCGGCTGCGTCCACCGTCGAGCTGGTGGGGCGGCTGGTCCGCCTGCACCTGCTGATCCCCGACGCCGCGCGCAAACACGACGTGACGGACCCGGCGTTGGCACGTGCACTCGCCGCGGAGGTGGGGGATGCCTCGACACTGGCGTGCTTGCATCTGCTTGCCGCGGCCGACGGCCGGGCCACCGGTCCGACCGCCTGGAGCGCCTGGACGGGCTCGCTGGTGCAAACCCTCATCACGAAAGTCGATGCCGTGCTCGACGAGCAGGACGGGAATGGTGCCCGCGACCTCGAACACGAGGCGGCCGTCGAGACGGTGCGCGAGGCCCAACGCCTGGCCCCCGAACTGGGGGCCGAGGCCGCGGCGGTCCGCGAGCACCTCGCGCTGCTCCCGACCCGCTACGCCCGCTCGGTGTCGCCGCGCGCGGTCGTGCGTCACACGCTGATGGCACTGCTTCCGCCCGGCGCGACCGAGGTCCGTACACGCGTCACCCCGGGCGAGGACCTCGCCGCACCCACGGGAGCGCAGGGTCACGTCGACGAGCTCGACGTCGTCGCGCTGGACCACCCGGGCTGGTTCGCCAAGGTCGCCGGCGTCGTCGCACTGCACGGCGGGTCGATCCTGGCGGCCGACGCGTTCTCTCGCGAGGACGGGCTGGCGGTCGACACCTTCAGGGTGCTGCCGCCCGATGGTGCGGCGGGCGCCTGGTGGGCGGCGGTCGAGGGGGACCTCGCCGACGCGGCGGCCGGCAAGCTCGCGATCCGCGCCCGTGTCCTGCGACAGGCGCGCGCGTCGGCATGGCGGCCCTCCCCGGCCGGCGACGTCCCCACCCGGATCACGGCGACGCCGGATCCCGCCGGGCGGTCGACCTCCATCGAGGTCCACACGATGGACCGGGTCGGCGTGCTGTACGCGATCGCGACGGCCCTGGCAGAGCTGGAGCTCGACATCGTCGTGGCCCGCATCCAGACGCTCGGCCGCGAGGTCGTCGACGTGTTCTCCGTGCGCGACGCCGACGGCAACCCGCTCGACGCCGATCACCTGAGCGAGTTGGAGCTTGCGGTCGCCGGCGCCATCGCCGAGCTCGGGGGCAACTGACGGTCGGTCGGGCCGCGCGCCACCGGGCAGCGGCCATGGACCGCGGGCCTGCGCCGGGACGCCTACGATTGGAGGTCCGGTGGGCGGTTGCCCGCCGCGCTCCCTCCTCCTCCCGCGGAGAACTCCCGTGCCCGACGCCTCCTCAGACATGCCGCTGCCCGCTCCCGAGATCGCCCCGGCCGACCGCAAGCTCGGTGTCATCTGCGTCGGCCTGGGCGCCGTCGCGACCACGTTCATCGCGGGCGTCGAACTGATCCGTCGCGGGATGGCCGAACCGATCGGTTCGCTGACCCAGATGGGCACGATCCGTCTCGGCAAGCGCACCGACGACCGGGTGCCGTTGATCAAGGACTTCGTGCCGCTGGCCAACCTCGACGACATCGTCTTCGGCGCCTGGGACCCGTTCGAGGACGACGCCTACGTCTCGGCCGCGAACGCCGGTGTGCTCGACACGGCCCGCCACCTCGAGCCGATCGCCGACGCGCTGCGCGAGATCCAGCCGATGAAGGCGGCGTTCGACCCGGCCTACGTCAAGAAGCTCGACGGCCCCAACGTCATGCCCGACACGTCGAAGCGGGCGCTCCTCGATGGCATCCGCGCCGACCTGCGCGACTTCCGCGAGAAGCACGGCTGCGACCGCATGGTCGTGATCTGGTGCGGGTCCACCGAGATCTACATCGAGATCGGCCCGGCGCACCAGGACCTCGACTCGTTCGAGGCCGCGATCGACGCCGACGACGCGTCGATCTCGCCGTCGATGCTCTACGCCTACGCGGCGCTGCTCGAGGGCATCCCGTTCGCCAACGGTGCCCCCAACCTGACCGTCGACGTGCCTGCGTTGCGCCAGTTCGCCTCCGACCACGGCGTGCCGATCTGCGGCAAGGACTTCAAGACCGGCCAGACCCTGGTCAAGACCGTGCTGGCGCCGATGTTCAAGGCGCGGATGCTCGGGATGGCGGGGTGGTATTCGACCAACATCCTCGGCAACCGCGACGGCGAGGTGCTCGACGACCCCGACTCGTTCAAGACCAAGGAGACCTCCAAGCTCGGCGTGCTCGACACCATCCTGCAGCCCGAGATGTACCCCGAGTTGTACGGCGACCTCCACCACGTGGTGCGGATCAACTACTACCCGCCGCGCGGCGACAACAAGGAGGGCTGGGACAACATCGACTTCTTCGGCTGGCTCGGCTACCCGATGCAGCTCAAGGTCGACTTCCTGTGCCGTGACTCGATCCTGGCCGCGCCGCTCGCGCTCGACCTCGCGCTCTTCCTCGATCTCGCCCAGCGGGCCGGGATGAGCGGGATCCAGGAGTGGCTGAGCTTCTACTTCAAGGCGCCGCAGACCGCCCCGGGCCTGTACCCCGAGCACGACCTGTTCATCCAGCAGACCAAGCTCAAGAACACCCTGCGCTGGATGCGTGGCGAGGACCAGATCACTCACCTCGGCGTCGAGTACTACGCCGACGACTACCTCCCCGAGTCCTGACCGACCGCGCCATCCCGCCCCGTCCGCCCTCGGTGACGTCCAGTGGACGTGGTGACGTGCAGTCGGCATCGCTGCCGACTCGCTGTCACCATGTCCACGTGGCGTCACATGACCCCGCGCGTCGTCCACAGCCGAAGAGTGTCGCGCGGCCGGTCGAGGCAGCGCTGCTGGCACCCTCGTCGGATGGGAACCGTCGATCTTCGCGCCGCTGACGTCGGCCGCCGGCAGTACGGCGCGGCCACCCGCCGCCAACTCGTCGAGGCGGGCATCTCCTACCGGACCGTCGGCCGTCGGTTGGCGGCTGGTGTGTGGCAGGAGCCCTATCCCGACGTCATCGACCTCGGCACGCACGCGCGTACCTGGCGCGGTCAACTGCAGCGTCTGCTGTTGGCCGCCGGCCCGGACGCCGCCGTCTCACACCGCACCGCCGCCCACCTCCAGGGTTTCCTCGACGTCGACCGGCCGAGGAGGTTGGACGTGGTGGTCCCCCGCCGTCGACATGCTGCTGTCAGCAACGTCCGCCTCCACACCGCTCGGCGGCTGGACCCCGACGAGATCACCACGGTCCATGGCCTGCGCGTCACCACCAGCGCCCGCACGGTCTACGACCTCGCGCCTGCGCACGACCTCGAAACCCTGGAGCGATGGTTGGCGGACCTCGCGAGGCGGGACCGGGCCGCGCTGCAGTTCGTCGGCACGCTGCTCGACCGGCATCCGCATCGACCGGGCCGCAGAGCGCTGGTGACCGCCGTGCAGCGGCTGCCTGCTGACGCCGCCGCCCTTGGCTCGCCACTCGAGGTGCTCGGCGTCATGCGGTTCGTCGACCTCGGGGCAACGGGGTTCGTGCTGCAGCACACCGTGCGCGATCTGGCCGGCGTGATCGTCTGCCGGCCGGACATGGCCTTCCTCGACGTCAAGACGTTCGTCGATTTCGACGGTGCCAGCTGGCATGACACCGCAGCACGCCGGGCCAAGGACGAGGCCAAGCGGGACACGGCCCGGGCGTTGGACTGGCACGTCGAGGTGCTGCGGCGTCGCGACCTCGACGGCTCGCGGCCCCGCGAGATCATCGAGCGCGTCGAGACCTTGCGCCGAGGGAACCGGTGCTGAGCAGGTCGGCGCCGTACTCCACCTGGTGACGCCCACTCGACATGGCAACGCCCAGTCGGCGCGTCTGCCGACTGGGCGTCACCGTGTCCACCTGGTGTCACATCGGGGCTAGAGGATGCCGCCCTCGGTCATGCGCTTGTAGTCGAGGACGCGGTCGAGGGTGGCCTCGTCGACGCCGTCCTCGACGGCGACCTCACGCAGGGTCTTGCCCTCCTTGTGGGCCTTCTTGGCCAGGCCGGCGGAGCGCTCGTAGCCGATCTCGGGGACCAGCGCGGTGACCTGCATCAGCGACCGTTCGACCAACTGCGGGCCCTGGTCGGTCGCCTCGGTGCCGTCGAGGCACTTCTCTACGAACACCCGTGACACGGTCGCGAGCAGCCGTTCGGACTCGATCACGTTGCGGGCCATCAGCGGGATCATGACGTTGAGTTCGAGTTCGCCGGACAGGCCGCCGATCGTGACGGCGGCGTCGTTGCCGATCACCTGCGCCGCGACCTGGCGGACCGACTCGGGGATGACGGGGTTGACCTTGCCGGGCATGATCGACGATCCCGGCTGGATCTCGGGGAGCACGATCTCGTACAGGCCGGTGCGGGGGCCAGACGCCATCCAGCGCACGTCGTTGGCGATCTTGATCAGGCTGACCGCGACCGTCTTGAGCGCCCCGGAAATCTCGACGAGCGCGTCGCGCGAGCCCTGCGCCTCGAAGTGGTCCTCGGCCTCGCGGAACGGCAACTCGGTGCGCTCCGCCATCAACTCGATGACCCGGTCGACGAACCCGGGCGGGCAGTTGAGGCCGGTGCCGACCGCCGTGCCGCCGAGCGCGAGCTCGTAGATCGAGTCGAGCGCCTTCTCGATGCGGGCGACGCCGAGCTCGACCTGACGGGCATAGCCACCGAACTCCTGGCCGAGCGTCACGGGCGTGGCGTCCATCAGGTGGGTGCGGCCCGACTTGACCACGTCGGACCACTCGTCGGACTTGCGCCGCAGGCTCGCCGCGAGCTCCTGCAGGGCCGGGATGGTCTGGTACTTGGCCACCCGGGCCACGGCGACGTGCACCGAGGTGGGGAAGGTGTCGTTGGACGACTGCGAGGCGTTGACGTGGTCGTTCGGGTGGACCTTGCCCGAGCCGAGGTCCTCACCGAGCAGTTGCTTCGCGCGGTTGGCGACGACCTCGTTGACGTTCATGTTCGTCGAGGTGCCGGATCCGGTCTGGAACACGTCGACGGGGAAGTGCTCGTCGAGCTGGCCCTCGATGACCTCGTCGGCGGCGCGGCGGATCGCGTCGGCGACCTCGGCGTCGACCACACCGGTCTCCTCGTTGGCGGTCGCGGCCGCCCACTTGAGCATCGCGTGGGCGTGCACCACCTCGAGGGGTACGGGTTGGCCGGACACCGGGAAGTTCTCCACGGCCCGCTGGGTGCTCGCGCCCCAGAGCGCGTCGACCGGAATCTGCATCTCGCCCATCGTGTCGTGGGCGGTGCGGAACTGTTGCTCAGCCATGTGGGGCCACCTCGTCGTCGCCGGGCGCGGACCGCCTCGCTGGTGGCCCGCGGTGACGACAGGCTAAGCCCCTCGACGGCCGCGCGACGAACCGGTACCGGTATATGCCCGGGTCCCCCGTCTCGCTCGCTGCGCTCGCTCGTTGCCCCCCGGGCTGTCCGGGTCCCCCGTCTCGCTCGCTGCGCTCGCTCGTTGCCCCCCGGGCTGCCCGGGTCCCCCGTCTCGCTCGCTGCGCTCGCTCGTTGCCCCCCGGGCTGCCCGGGTCAGGCGCCGAGGTAGGCCGGCTCGGGCTGCGGCGCCGGACCGTCGGCGGGCTCGTCGCGGTCCGTCTCGGTTCCTTCGGTCGTGACGTCGCGCGCCAGCGACACCACGCCGTCCGCGATGGCGGCGACGGTCGCGGCCAACTCGCCGCTCGTCCGTGCGGCGCCGATGGTGGCTTCGCGCTGGGTCTCGATGACGCCGGCGATGCGGCGTTGGCGGTCGGTGATGTCGGCGACGGTCTCGTCGACACTGGCGATGGCGGTCGAGGTGGCCGCACTGTCCGACTGGATCGTGCCGAGCTGGTGACCGATCCGTTCGGTCGCCTCGGCGGTCTGGACGGCGAGCTCCTTGACCTGCTGGGCGACGACCGCGAAGCCGCGGCCCGCCTCGCCGGCTCGGGCTGCCTCGATGGTCGCGTTGAGGGCGAGCAGGTTGGTGCGGTCCGCGACCGAGGTGATGAACTTCACGACGCCCTCGACCTCGGCCGTCGACGCCCCGAGGCGTTCCACGAGTTCCCGGGCCTCGCGGGCCCCCGCGGCGGCCTGGTCGGCCACGGCGGTCGAGGCTGCGGCTTCGTCGGCGATCGTCGCGGCGTTGCTGGACAGTTCGGTCAGCACGCTCGAGACGCCCTCGGCCGCTGCGCGCACCTCGGTGGACGAGGTGGACAGCTCGGTGACCCGCGACTGCGTCATCTCCTGGGTCGCGGCGCGCCGTGCGAGGACCGTGCGCTGCTGCGCGACGATGCTGGCCTGGACGGTGGCGGCCTCGCCCCGGGCGTCCTCGGCGAATTTCCAGAAGGCCACGAGCACCGCGACGGCGGCCAGGACGAACACCGCGTGGACGACGACGAAGACCAACGGCAGTCGTTGGGCGGCCTCGGTGTTGTAGAGCAGTTCCGGCGCGATCAGCGCCATGCCCACGTGGTGGACGACCACGAACCCGATCGCCAGCAGCAGTGGCGCCCAGCGTTCGTAGAGCACCAGCAGTGGCAGCACGACGAAGAAGTGGAAGTGGGCTTCGGTTGCGCCCCCGACGAGGTGGATGAGCACCGCGGAGCAACCGAGCAGCGCCAACGCCATCATCGCCTCGCGCAGGTCGCGGCTGAGCCGGGGGCGCGAGACGATGACCAGGACGGCCGGCAGCCACAGCAGTTCGACGGCCAGGTGTGTCGGCTGACGTCCTACCACGACCCCCACGACGACCAGCACCGGTAGGTGCAGGGCCAGCACGACCGTGAGCAGCCGGTGGCGCGCCGCCCGCTGTTCAGGGCGCAACTGGCCGCCGCGCGGCAAGAAGCGAGTGAACAGGTCCATGGGTCTCTCCTCGGGTCACGACCGGTGTCACGATCACCCGATGATCCCTGTCGTCCGATGCCGTGGCGGCGCAAGCGATTGTCGCTTGGTCGGCCGCCATTAGGCTCACCCGCCCCGACCGAGGTGAACCCGTGGAACTCGTCACCCTCGACGCCATCCGCGATGCGCGCGAACGGCTGCAGGGCATCACGATGACCACGCCCGTCGAGCGCTCCCGGGCCGTCGGCGAGCTCGTCGGAGGCGAGGTGTGGCTCAAGTGCGAGAACCTGCAGCGGACGGGGTCGTTCAAGCTGCGCGGTGCCTACAACCGCATCGCGCGCCTGTCGGAAGCCGAACGCGCCAACGGCGTGGTGTGTGCGTCGGCCGGCAACCACGCCCAGGGCGTGGCGTTGGCCGCGGCCTTGCAGGGCGTGCGCGCGACGGTGGTGATGCCGCGCGAGGCCCCGCTACCGAAGGTCGACGCGACCCAGGCCTACGGCGCCGAGGTCCGGCTCGAGGGGGACACCTTCGACGAGGCCCTGCAGACGGCCCTGGAGTACGCCCGCTCCAGTGGGCAGGTGTTCGTGCACCCCTTCGACCATCCCGACATCATCGCCGGTCAGGGCACCATCGGGCTCGAGATCCTCGACCAGGTCCCCGACACCGGCACGGTACTCGTGTGCCTGGGCGGGGGCGGGTTGCTGTCCGGCATCGCCGTCGCGCTGCGGGCCCTGCGACCGGGCGTCCGCATCGTCGGGGTGCAGGCGACCGGGTCGGCGAGCTTTCCCCCTTCGCTCGAGGCCGGTGAACCGGTGTCCGCGCCGACGTGCGACACGATCGCCGACGGCATCGCCGTCAAACGGCCCGGCGAGTTGACCCTCGCCCACGTGCGCGAGCTGGTCGACGAGGTCGTCACCGTCGACGACGAGGAGATCGCGCGGGCCGTCGTCCTGCTGCTCGAGCGCGCGAAGCTGGTGGTCGAGCCGGCCGGGGCGGCCGCCGTCGCTGCCCTGCTCGCCGGACGGATCGAGGTGTCCGGCGACCACGCGACCGTGGCCACGTTGTCGGGCGGCAACATCGACCCGCTGATGCTGCAACACCTCGTCACGGGTGGGCTCACCACCGAAGGGCGCTACGTCACGCTGCGGACCCAGGTACCCGACACCCCCGGTCAGCTCTCGCGGCTGCTCCGGCTGGTCGGGGACGAGCGCGCCAACGTCGTCGGCGTGTCCCACCACCGGCTCGAGAACCGCCTCCGCCTCGGCCAGGTCGAGGTCGTGCTCGAACTCGAGACACGCGGCCACGACCACGTGGCACGGCTGCTGGCCGCCCTCGAGGAAGGCGGCTACCCGCTGCACCGCCCCTGACCGTCGATGGGTACCGTTGCCACCGACGGGTGCGAGAGGTCGACGGGACGTGGACGAGCAGGACGCACGGCACCACCCGTGGGAGTCCCCGGCCGGTAGCCCCTGGACGGCCGGCGCGCCGACCCCGATGAGCCCCGACGACGACGGTCCGCCCCCACCGCCCTGGGTCACCCGCCGCCGCCGACGTCGTCGCATCGTCGGCATCGTCGCCGTCGTCGCACTGCTGCTGGTCGTACCGATCGGGCTGCTGATGGCCGGCGTCCTGGCGGGCTCCGGCGACGAGGCGTCCCACGTGGATGCTCCCGACGCGGCCGGTCCTGCGGATCCCGATGACGAACCGGAGCCCGAGGCGACCCCCGAGGCGCCCGATCCGGCGCAGTTCTCGGGCAGCGACGCCGACTTCGCCGCCGTCCTCCGTGGTATCGACACCTCGGAGCAGGCGATGCTGCGCTTCCAGGCGGACCTCGCCGAGGCCTACGCGCTCGGGGGCACCGATGACCTCGCCCCCTACTTCGCGGCCGTACGCAGCGCCGCCGCGACCGGCGCCGGAGCGCTCGCCGAGGCACGCGGTGTCCTCGAGGAGCCACGGTCGACCGCGGCGGCCGACGAGGTGCGCGAGGTCTACCTCGACCACCTCGACGCATGGCTGGCCCTGATGGAGGCGACCGAGGTCGACCCGACGCTGTTCGGTCCAGTGGGCGACACGGGCCGCTTCGACGTCGAGATCAATGCGACCGCGCTCGACTTCGCACGGTCGCTCGAGTCGCAACTGCCCGAGGACACCGCCGACGAGATCGCGCGGTTCGCCGAGCAGTTGCTCGACCAGGGCTTCCGCTTCGACAACGAGGCCCAGGTGTGACCGTCCCCCGCGTCCTCAGCGCACGGTCTCGCCCCGAACGTCGCTGAAGGAGGCGGCACCCCCGGGGTAGCCGCAGCTCGAAGGCGCCGCCGGCGTAGGTGAGTTCGCCGCCGTGCGCGCGTGCAACCTGCCGGGCGATGGGCAGGCCGAGGCCGGCACCGCCACGGCCGTCCAGGCTCGTGAACCGCTCGAAGACGCGCTCCTCGGTGCCGTCGGGCACGCCCGGGCCGTCGTCGAGGATCCTGACGGAGACGACCTCGTCATCGACCGCAACGGACACGTCCACCCGCCCTCGGGCGTGCCGCCGGGCGTTGTCGAGCAGGTTGGCGAGCACCTCGCGGACCGCGTCGTGGTCCACATGCGCCTCGACGGGACCGTCGGGGGCGGACACCTGCAGCGTCAGTGTCGGGGCCAGGTTGCGGGCCCGGTCCACCTCGTCGAGACAGAGTGCGGTCACGTCCTGGAGCACGAGCCGGAGGTCCGGTGCCTGGTCGAGACGGGCCGCTGCGAGCAGGTCGTCGAGCAGACGCTGGCAACGGGCCGTCTCCTGGACGATGTAGCCGAACAGTTCGTCACGCGTCGACGGGTCCGTGACGCGCAGCAGGGACTCCACGCACGAGCGCAGCGTCGCGATGGGCGTGCGCATCTGGTGGGCGGCGTCGTCGACGAAGCGTCGGGTCCGCTCCTCGGCGGCGAACGCCGTCTCGAGCGCCTGCTCGAGCGTGTCGAGCATCGTGTCGTAGGCGGTTGCGAGTCGGCCGAGCTCGGTGTCCGGGTCGTCCGGTCGGAGCCGCTCGCCGGTCTGGCCCCCGGCGGTGCGGCCAGCGGCCGCGACCATCTCGTCGAGGGGAGCGACGACCAGCGCCGCTGTACGGCGGAACAGCAGTACGGCGACGATCACGGCGGCCGCCGTGCCGACGGCGAGCAGCACAGCGGTGCGGGCCAGCGTCGAACGTACGCCGGCGCGGGAAGCGAACACCTCGACGACGGCGCCGTCCTCGAACTCGACGGACGCGGACACCCGGGGGACCGACAGCGTCGACGGCGGGCCGGGTGGTCCGTCCCCGAAGCGGGGCACGGCCGGCTCCCCCGCGATCACCGCACCGTCGGCCGTGGTCAGTGCCACCGGCACGCCGAGCGACGTCAGGCGATCGACCAGTTCGCGAGGGGGGAGCTGGGCCCCGAGTTCGCGGGCGAGGTCCACCC
>JAGXST010000145.1 GCA_018335555.1 Actinomycetota bacterium
CACGGGCCTGTGGCGTGCCGCCCAGCCGATCGCCGACTGGCTCGAGACGCACGTCGGTGCTGCCACCGAGCCGCGCCGCCGCCGCGGCGAGTAGTTTGCCGGGCCCACCTCGAGGAGCGTCCGTGGCAACCATCGTGCTCGTCCGGCACGCCACCACCGCGGCGACCGGCAAGCGGCTCGGCGGCTGGACCCCGGGCGTCCACCTCGACGAGGCGGGCCGTGGCCAGGCCGAGCGGACGGCGCAGATGCTGGCCGGCCTGCCGGTCGCGGCGGTGTACGCCTCGCCGCTCGAACGCACGCAGGACACCGCCAGGATCGTCGCCAAGCCGCACGGGCTGCGGGTGCGTACGCGCCGTGACATCGGCGAGGTCGACTACGGCGGCTGGACCGACAAGCCGCTCGGGCAGTTGCGCAAGCGGTCGCTGTGGCCCGTCATCCAGCACACCCCGTCGCGCGTCACCTTCCCGGGTGGCGAGTCCATCCGCGGGATGCAGTCGCGTGCCGTCGAGGCCGTCGAGTCCCTGGCCGCCGAGCACGCCGGCGAGACGGTCGTTGCGGTCAGCCACGCCGACGTCATCAAGGCCGTGCTCGCCCACTTCCTCGGCATGCCGCTCGACACCTTCCAGCGCCTGCTGGTCTCGCCGGCGTCTGCGAGCGTGCTCCACCTCGCCTCGGACGCGCCACCGATGCTGCTCGGCATCAACCTCAGCGCCGAGACCCCCACGGTCCCGCCGCCGAGGACGAAGAAGAAGTCCGCCACGAAGAAGGCCACGCGTACGTGATCGACGTCGAACTCACCGAGCCCCACCACGTCACCGTCGGCACCGTCGGTGAGCCAGGCAACCGCACGTTCTTCGTGCAGGCCCAGGACGAGGCGGTGCTCGTCACGCTCGTGCTCGAGAAGCAGCAGGTCGGCGGCATCGGTGACCTGCTCGCGCAACTGCTCGCGCGCGTCGAGGATCGACCGGCGACCGACTGGGACCGGGCCGCGATGGCCCTGCGTGAGCCCATCGACCCGCGTTGGCGGGTCGGTGAACTCGGGGTCGGCATCGAGGATGCGGGTGGCCGGTTCGTGCTCGAGTTCACCGAGTTGCTGATCGTCGAGGACGAAGACGAGCTCGCGGCGCTGCCAGAACCACGCGAGGTGCGGGTCTGGCTCGACCAGGACCAGGCCCGGCGCCTGGCCGCGCACGCCGACGAACTGGTCGGGCAGGGGCGGCCCCGCTGCCAGTTCTGCGGCCGACCCATGGACGCCGACGGCTCCCACGTCTGCCCGTCGACCAACGGTCACGGGCGACTGACCCGCTGAGGTGACCGCCGGGGACGACGCCGTACGCCGGCGGTTGCTCGAGGCCCCGCTGGAGCCGGTCGGCCAGTTCGCCGATGCCTCGAACGCGACCCTGCTGGTCCGTCTGCGCGACCGGGACCCGCGCAGGATGGACGAGATCGCCGCCGACCTCGGACGTCAGCCCGCCGTCGAGGACCTCGACCCGGCCGATCTCGCCGTCTACAAGCCGCGGCGCGGCGAGACCCCGCTGTGGGACTTCCCCGACGGCACGCTGCACGCCCGCGAGGTGGCCGCGTACGAGATCTCGGCCGCGCTCGGGTGGGACCTCGTGCCCGTCACGGTCCGGCGCGAGGACGCACCCTTCGGGCCCGGCAGCCTGCAGCGGTTCGTGCCCCACGACCCCGAGCAGCACTACTTCTGGCTGCTCGAGCACGGCGAGACCGAAGTGATCGCCCAACTCGTCGCGATGGTGGTGTTCGACCTCGTCATCGACAACGCCGACCGCAAGGGCGGTCACGTCCTGCTCGAACACCCCGTTGGCGACACCCCGCCCGACGACGCGGCACCGCGCATCCGACTGGTCGACCACGGCGTGTCGCTGTCGGTCGAACCGAAGCTGCGCACGGTGGGGTGGCACTTCGCCGGCGAACCCGTCCCGACCGACCTGCGCCAGGACGTGGCACGGCTGGCCGAGCAGGTCGACGACACGCTCGGCCCACGCCTGACCGGCCTGCTCAGCGCGCCCGAGATCGCCGTGCTGGCCGACCGCCTGCGCCGCCTTCCCGAGCTCGAGGTGTTCCCCGAGCCGCAGGGCGAGCGTCCCTTCCCCTGGCCGCTGCTCTGACTCCCGTCCGCGGAGGCCCCCTCGACCCGTGAACCTCGCGGCGGGTGTGCAATCGGTTTCGGCTTCACAGGTGTGGTGGCGGCGCGGACGGCCGCGCCTGGCGCGGGCGGGACCGGGTCGTGGGGTACAACTCCTGACATGCGAATCGACACCCTCACCGACGACCAGGTCGGCGCCGCACTGGCGCTTTGGGCCGCCACCGAGCACCTCGGCCCGGTCGACCCGGACGAACTCGCCCAGGTCCGTCGCCACGACCCCGACCTCGTGCTCGGCGCACGCGACGACGACGGGCGGCTGCTCGGCGTCGTCATCGGGGCGTGGGACGGTCGCCGCGGGTCGATCAACCGCCTGGCCGTGGCCCCTTCGGCCCGCAGGAGCGGGGTGGCGCAGGCCCTGGTGAAACAGATCGAGGACCGCCTGTATGCCCGCGGCTGCCGGCGGATCACGCTGCTGGTGTTCGCCGGGAACGAGGGGGGTCGTGAATTCTGGCGGACCTCCGCCTACCGCGAGTTCGAGGACGTGGTGATGTTCTCGCGCGATCTCGGCACCGCAGAGACCCGACCGCACGGTCCCGCCTCCATCGACGCCGACCCGGGCTGCTGAGGTGGCCACCTACCGCGAGCAGGGCATCGTCCTTCGCACCTACAAGCTCGGCGAGACCGACCGCATCCTGCACCTGTGCACCCAGGGTCGTGGCAAGGTCCGCGCCGTTGCCAAGGGTGTTCGCCGTCCGGGGTCGAAGTTCGGCGGCCGGCTCGAGCCCTACAGCCACGTCGACCTGCAGTTGTACGAGGGCCGCAACCTCGACGTCGTCAACCAGGCCGAACTGATCGCCCCGCACGCCAGGGTGCGCGAGGACTATGCGCTGTCGGCGTGCGCGTCGGCCATGACCGAACTCACGGACCTGGTCGCGCAGGAGGGCGAGCGCGACAACGCGCTGTTCCTGCTGCTGCGCGCCGGGTTGCAGGCGCTGGATGCTGCACCCCCGCAGCCGGAGGTGTTCCTCGACGCGTTCCTGCTGCGCCTGGCTTCCATCGTCGGCTTCCATGCCTTCACCGCGGCCTGCGCGGTCTGTCGCACGCCCGGTGACCACGTGTTCCTCAGCGTCAAGGCCGGCGGGACCTTGTGCGCCGCCTGTGCCCCGACCGGTACCCGCGCCGTCGACCTCGCCGTCGTCGAGGTGGTGCGTGTCCTGGCCGCGCCGGGCGAGTGGGCCGCCCTGCCGGCACTGGTCCGGGACCGTCCGGACGCGCAGCGCACCGCGGCGTCCTTCGTGCGCGCCTTCGTCGAGCACCACCTCGACCGGCGGTTGCGCAGCTACGAGTTGGTGCCGCGGCAGTAGGCTCGGCGACCGCCCGGGGGGCGACGCGAACGAGCGGTCAGGAGACACGTGGACCTCGAGGATCTGAACCTCGACCCCGACCGCATCCCCGGCCACGTCGCCATCATCATGGACGGCAACGGCCGCTGGGCCAACCGGCAGGGGCTCAAGCGCAACGCCGGGCACGAGGCCGGCGAAGCGGCCCTGTTCGACACCGTCGAGGGCGCGCTGGAGCTGGGCATCCGCGACCTGACCGTGTACGCGTTCTCGACCGAGAACTGGAAGCGGCCGCCCGACGAGGTCCGGTTCCTGATGGGCTTCAACGAGTCGCTGCTGGTCCGTCGCGCCGGTGAGTTGCACGAGCGCCAGGTGCGGGTGCGGTTCATCGGCCGGCGGACGCGTCCCGTGCCGAAGCGACTGGTGCGGCTGATCGAGGACACCGAGGCGCTGACCGCGGACAACCGCCGCATGACGCTGCGGATCGCGTTCAACTACGGCGGGAGGACCGAACTGCTCGACGCCGCACGACGGTTGGTCGACGACGCAGCGGCCGGCCGGGTGCGCAAGGTCGACGAGCGGGCGATCGCAGCGCGGCTCTACGACGCCGAGATGCCCGACGTGGACCTGCTGATCCGCACCTCGGGGGAGCAGCGCCTGTCGAACTACCTGCTGTGGCAGAGCGCCTACGCCGAACTGGTCTTCACCGA
>JAGXST010000146.1 GCA_018335555.1 Actinomycetota bacterium
TCGGGCAGGGCACGACCGACGATGACCGACATGGCGTAGTCGAGATACGACGAGCGCATCTCGTCCTCGATGACCACCGGCTCGACCCGGGCGGCGAGGACGCTGCCGGACTCGTCGATGGGGGTGCCGTCCTCGAGGCGCGCCACGGGGTCGCCGGGCGAGGGCTCGGGTGTACCGACCTCGGACGTCTCGGGGATGTCGCCCTCGGGACGCGGGTCGTTCGCGCCCGCCTCCGGGTCGTTGCCCGGCGTGGTGGGATCGTCCCCGGGTGGGGTGGTGGGGCCGTCGGACACGGTGGCTCTCCGTCGGTTCGGTCAGGCATTTGGGCCGCGCGCGAAGACTCAGTCGCGCGGCGGGGTGTCGGTCTCGTGGAAGGTCTCGGCGCGCCGGGCGGCACCCCAGATGAGCAGGGCGGCGACCACGGCGGTGATGCCCCCGGCGATCAGCGATCCGGTCGCGTCGAAACCGAGGAAGATGCCGAGGCCGGCGATCGCGGCGAACCCGATGAACGCGGCCAGCAGGGCGGCCCGCAGTGTGCGGTCCACGTCAGACTCCTCGGCCATGGTCACGCTGTCGCCGGCGCCGTACCGAGACGAAGACGAGCGCCACGATCAGCGCGGGAAGCAGCATGAGCAGGCTCAGCGCGACCATCCCGCCGACCACGTCGATCGATCCGAGCAACTCGGGGGCGATGAGCGCGACCAGAAGCACGAAGGCCACGAGGCCACCGCCGAGCCAGAGCAGGGCGCGTTTCACTCACACGTCCAGCGTGGCGTACTTGGCGTTGCTCTGGATGAAATTGCGTCGTGCCTCGACGTCGTCGCCCATCAGGATGGTGAACATCTCGTCGGCGACCGCCGCGTCGTCCATCGTGACCAGCTTCAGGGTGCGCTTCTCGGGGTCCATCGTGGTCTCCCAGAGTTGGTTGGCATCCATCTCGCCGAGGCCCTTGAACCGCTGGACGTCGATCTTCTTGTCCTTGGGCAGTTGCGCGAAGATCGCATCCCGCTCGGGGTCGGAGAAGGCGTAGAAGACGTCCTTCTTCCGGGTCGGGTGGGTGATCTGGTACAGCGGCGGTTGGGCGAGGTAGACGTAGCCGGCCTCGATCAGCGGTTTCATGTGCCGGAACAGGAACGTCAGCAGCAGCGTGCGGATGTGCGCGCCGTCGACGTCGGCATCGGCCATCAGCACCAGCTTGTGGTAGCGGGCCTTGGCGACGTCGAAGTCATCGGCGAAACCGGTACCCATCGCCGTGATCAGGGCCTGGACCTCGGTGTTGTTGAGGATCTTCGGCAGCCGCGCCTTCTCGACGTTGATGATCTTGCCGCGGATGGGCAGGATCGCCTGGGTGCGCCGGTCGCGGGCCATCTTGGCCGAGCCGCCGGCCGAGTCGCCCTCGACGATGTAGAGCTCGGACTCGGCAGGATCGCGCGACTGGCAGTCGGCGAGCTTGCCCGGCAGTGACGTCGACTCGAGCAGCGACTTGCGGCGCGTGAGGTCGCGCGCCTTGCGGGCCGCGATGCGGGCCTGGGCCTCGCCCTCGGCCTTCTGCACGATGAGTTTGCCCTCGCTCGGGTGCTCCTCGAGCCACTCGGCGATGCGGGCATACGTCGTGGTCTGGACGAACGACTTGACCTCGGTGTTGCCGAGCTTGGTCTTGGTCTGGCCCTCGAACTGCGGGTCGCCGACCTTGACCGACACGATCGCGACCAGGCCGCTGCGCAGGTCGTCGCCGGTCAACGACTCGACCTCCTTCGAGCGCAGCAGGTTCTTGTCCTTCGCCCAACGGTTGATCACCGAGGTGATCGCGGTGCGGAAGCCCTCTTCGTGGGTGCCGCCCTCGTGGGTGTTGATGGTGTTGGCGAACGACAGGATCGAGTCGTTGTAGTCGTTGATCCACTGGCAGGCGAGTTCGACCGACTGCAGCCCGTTCGGACCCTGCTCCTCGGACTCGAAGTGGATGACCGGGTGCAGGCCGTCCTTGGCCTTGGTGTTGCGGATGTGGTCGACGAAGTCGCGCAGACCCCCCGGTGCGTGGAACACCGTGACTCGCGGTTCGTCGGGCGTGGCGTCGTCGGGGAGCTCGGCGGGGTCGACCTCACGCTCGTCGATCAGCGTGATGTGCAGCCCGGCGGTCAGGAACGCCGTGTCGCGCAGACGGCGGGAGATCGTGTCGATCGAGAACGCGATCTCCTCGAAGATGTCGGGATCGGGCCAGAAGGTGATGTTGGTCCCCGTCGCCGAGTCGGCGATCGTGTACTCGGCCTCGGACGCGTCACCGACCCGTTCCACCGGGCCCTGGGGCACGCCGCGGACATAGGACTGGCGGTACAGGCCGCCGTCGCGACGGACCTCGGCGACGAGCAGGCGCGAGAGGGCGTTGACGACCGAGATGCCGACGCCGTGGAGCCCGCCCGACACGGCGTACGCCTGCGAGTCGAACTTGCCGCCGGCGTGCAGGACGGTCAGCACGACCTCGAGCGCCGAGCGGCCCTCCTTCTCGTGCAGGTCGACGGGGATGCCCGAGCCGTCGTCGGCGATCCTGACGCCGCCATCGGCCGTCAGCGTGACCTCGATGGCCGAACACCGGCCGGCGAGCGCCTCGTCCACCGAGTTGTCCACGACCTCCCACACCAGGTGGTGCAGGCCGCGGGCTCCGGTCGAACCGATGTACATGCCCGGCCGCTTGCGCACCGCCTCGAGGCCCTCGAGCACGGTGATGTTCTTGGCGCTGTAGTTGCCGTCACCGGTGGGCGTGCCCATGGTCCGGGCGGCGGACTGGTCAGGGGTACCGCTGGCGTCGGGCACGCCGGAGTCGGGGGCAGCAGACAAAGCAGAGAGCCTCTCGTGAAGAGGAGCACGCCGCACACCGAGACGGTCGCGGCCAGGAACCACCAGCCTACCAGTTCACCCCTCGTCCCCAGAGGCATCCAGGCGCCCTGTGGGCGATCCGACCCCGGGTCCAGTACCCCACCTTGCGGACGCGACCGACGCGCCCTGACGGGCGAGAGCCCCACCCTCGGCTGCCTCAGGCGCCCTCGAGCTGGTCGACGGTCTTGGGCCAGTCGTCCTTGAGCAGGCGCGAGAGGCTGCGATCGGCGAGCAGCTTGCCCTCGGTCTGACACCGAGGGCAGTAGTTGGTCTCGTTGTCGGCGTAACGGATGCGTTGGACCTCGGTCTGGCAGACGGGGCACGGCCGGCCGAAACGGCCGTGGACGGCGAAGTCGGGCCGGAACGCGGTGACCTTTTCGGGAAAGCCGTCGCCGGTCTGCTCGCGCAGGCGGGCGACCCACGTCTGCAACAGCTCTCGGGTGGTCGAGTGCAGCCGTTCGAGTTCCTCGTCCGAGAGTTGGCTGGTGCGCTTGACCGGTGACAGGCGTGCCGCGTGGAGGATCTCGTCGCTGAAGGCGTTGCCGATGCCGGAGAACCGGCGTGGATCGGTCAGCGCCCGCTTGAGCGTGCGGTTCTCGAGTTGCAACTGGCCGACGAACGCCTCGAGGTCGCAGGTGAGCGGGTCGATGCCGCCGCGGTCGTGTGCCGCGAGTTCGGCCTCGCCCCGGACGAGGTGCAGCGACGCACGCTTCTTCGTCCCCGCCTCGGTCAGGACCAGCGTGCCGTCGCCGACCTCGCCGCCGCTGACGTCGAAGGCGGCCAGGCCGACCTTGCCGGGCACCTTCGCGCCGTACTCGCGCCAGCGCAGGCGGCCGGCGATCATCAGGTGCAGGACGGCGAACAGCGCATCGTCGTCGAACGCGAG
>JAGXST010000147.1 GCA_018335555.1 Actinomycetota bacterium
CGACCACCCCGATCACCGGGATGTCGAGCCGCGACCGCAGGTGATCGAGTGCCGCCGCCGTCGCCGAGTTGCACGCGATGACCAGCATCTTGGCCCCTTCGGCCACGAGCAGGTCGGCGATCTGGTCGCTGAACCGCAGCAACTCGTCGGCCGTGCGGTCACCGTAGGGATAGCGGGCCGTGTCGCCGAAGTAGACCAGGTCCTCGCCCGGCAGCAGGTCGGCGAGCGCCTGCAACACGGTGAGGCCACCGAGGCCGCTGTCGAAGACGCCGATGGGCCCGTCGTTCACGTGGGAAACAGCTCTCGCCGAAGTTGGGTACGGGCGCACACGCTAGCGTGAGGGACCGCCCCTGACCGTGCGAGGAGCTGCCGCGGTGACCCGACCAAAAATCGCCGTACTGCCCGAATCGAGCCCGCAGATGCTGCGCGACGCGGTCGCAGATGGCGGTGGTGCCGTCGTCGACGTCGAGGACGCCGACGCACTGATCTGGGCCGACCCGAAGAACCCGGGCGGGCTGCGCCACGCCCTGGACACCAACCCGCAGGTGCGTTGGGTGCAGTTGCCCTATGCCGGCATCGAGCCGTTCGTCGACGTCCTCGACCACGAACGGGCGTGGACCTGCGGGAAGGGCGTGTATGCCGAACCCGTCGCCGAGCACGTGCTCGCACTGGCACTGGGCGGGATGCGCGGCATCGGCCGCTATGCACGTGAGACGACGTGGTCGGAGCCCTACGGCGTCAACCTGCTCGGAGGTCGCGTCGCGATCCTGGGCGGCGGCGAGATCACCCGCTCGCTGGTGCGTCTGCTGCGCCCGTTCGGCGCGCACATCACCGTCGTGCGTCGCAGCCTCGAACCGATCGACGGTGTCGCCGCTGTGATCGGCACCGACCGGCTCCACGATGCATTGCGCGACGCCGACCTGGTCGTGCTCGCCCTGGCGCTCACGCCCGAGACGGTCGGCATCATCGACGCCGCAGCACTCGAGGCGATGCCCGAGCACGCCTGGCTGGTCAACGTCGCGCGCGGTGGCCACATCGTGACCGACGATCTCGTCGCGGCGCTCCGCGACGGCCGTATCGGCGGAGCAGCGCTGGACGTCACCGACCCGGAACCGCTGCCCGATGACCATCCGTTGTGGCGGCTGCCGAACGCCATCATCACACCGCACATCGCCAACACGCCCGAGATGGGTCGTGTACTGCTGGCCGCCCGGGTCCGCGAGAACGTGCAGCGTTTCGCGGAGGGCGCCGACCTGATCGGCCCGGTCGACGTCGACCTCGGCTACTGACGTGCCGGCACGGCCCCCGAGGTACGCGACCTTCGGCCTGGCGCGCCTGCTCCCCGAGGCGCACGCGGCGCTGACCGGCGGCGCGACCGACCTGCTGGCGTGGCCGACAGGGCTGCGCGCAGTCGTCGTGCTGGTCGTCGACGGTCTCGGCCGGCACCAACTCGACGACCATGCCGACCTCGCCCCGCTGCTGGCCGGCGCACCGGGGACCACGCTCGACGCCCCGTTCCCGACCACCACCGCCAGTGCCCTCACCTCCCTCGGGACCGGCCGGCCACCCGGCGAGCACGGCATCGTGGGCTTCGCGATGCGGGCCCCCGACCGCGACCGCATGCTGGTCACCCTGACGTGGAGTTGGGATCGCTACGAGCCGGTGACGGATGCGCGCGCCGACGCGGTGCCCGAATCGGTGCAGCCACTCGCCACGGTCTTCGACCGACTCCGACCGAGCGGGGTGCGGCCGGTCGCGGTCCTGCGGCCGGAGTTCATCGGCTCCGGGCTGACGCGCGCCGCCTTTCGTGGCGCCGACCAGATCCCGGCGTCGGGCCTGGAGGACACGCTGGCGGCGGCACGGGACGCAGCGACCTCCGGCCGGAAGAGGCTCGTCTACGCCCACCACGGCGACGTCGACTTCGCCGGCCATGCCGCCGGACCAGGCTCCGATCCCTGGTGCACGGCCCTCGCCGAGGTCGGTGCGACCCTGGAACGGTTCGTCGCCGACCTGCCACGCGACGTCGCGCTCGTCGTGACAGCCGACCACGGCATGGTCGCCACTCCTTCGGAGCGGCTGCTCGACGTGCGTGATCACCCAGACCTGGTCTCGGGCGTCACGCTGTTCGCGGGCGAACCGCGGGCGCGACAACTGCACACGCTCCACGGCGCAGCGGTCGACGTCGCGGCTGCCTGGCGCGAGGTGGTTCGCGACGAGGCGTGCGTGCTCACTCGCGACGAGGCCGTCGACGCCGGCTGGTTCGGTCCGGTCGTCAGCCCCGCAGCGCGACGGTCCATCGGCGACGTCGTCGTGGCGGCCACCGGCGACGGGTTCGGTGTCGTCCATGGCGACCTCGATCCGTTCGGTGGACGGCTGCCGGGGCAGCACGGTTCCCTCACCCCGGCCGAGCTCGAGGTCCCCGCCCTGTTGCTGACCGGGAGTGGTTGACATGGATCCGTCACGGACCGTCGAGGCCGACGTCATCCGCGCGCTCGAGGCGACCGGGGCTCCCTACGACGCCATCGAGATCGACCCGACGCTCGCCGACACCGCCGACTTCTGCGCCCACTACGGCTACGACCTCGCCGCCTCCGGCAACTGCATCCTCGTGGCGTCCCGCGACGAGCCGCCCGTCGTCGCGGCCTGTGTCGTCCTGGCCACCACGAAACTGGACGTCAACAAGCGCGTGCGGAAGCTGTTGGGCGTGCGCAAGCTGTCGTTCGCGCCGGCCGAGCTGACCCGCGGGGTCACCGGCATGGAGATCGGCGGCGTCACACCGTTCGCGCTGCCCTCGGACGTGCCGCTGTACGTCGACGCCCGCATCCGCGACCTCGACCGTGTGATCGTCGGTGGTGGCAGCCGTCACCTCAAGCTGCTGGTCTCGCCCGACGCCCTGGCTGCCGTCGGCGGCGAGTTCGTCACCGATCTCGCCGTCCCGCAGGGGTAGCCGACATGGAGCGATTCGAGGAGCAGCGCCGGGCCGAGGCACCGATCCGGCATGTCTGGGACATCCTCGTCTCGGCCGAGCACGCGCCCGAGTGGGTGCCGTTCGTCTCGACCGCGACCACCCGGGGCGAGCCCGGGATCGACCGGGTCCAGGTCGTGTCCGGCTCGCTGCTGGGCATCCGCATGGACGTCGAACAGACCGTCGACACCTGGGAGCCGCCCAACCACTTCGGCTGGACCGCCCCGGACCCGTTCCCCGTGCGCCTGCGGGTGGATCTGTCCGAGGTAGACAGCGCCACCACCGACATCACCGCCGTCATCGAGGCCGACCTCGACCGTTTCCCAGTGGGCAGGCGGATCGCGGCACGAACCGTGAAGCGCCAGTTCCGCAAGTCGGCCGACGCCCTCGTCGAACTGCTGGAACGCACCGCCTGAGCCTCCTGCCGCCGGGCTCGGCGCGCGCAGTGGATGCGTTGTTCGCACGGTGGTGTGGATGGTGGGGTCGGGATGTCGCACCCGGAGGGTTGGGTGGCGGACATGAGCTCACCGTCCCGCCTTCGCGTCGCACCCGCCCTGCACGGGCGGCGCAGCCTGCATGCACGGCGGCGTGGCCCGGACCGGGTCGTGTGGCCCGGCCTCGCCGCCGAACATTCGGGCGGCTACCACGCCGCACCGTCCGACGATCCCGATCCCGAGCCCGATCCCGACGTCGACGGTGCGGGGCTGGTGCCGTTCGGGTTGCCGGTGCTGGCCGAGGTCCCCGAACTCGCGCATGTGCTCGACCGTCTCACCGTCGCCGACGACGCACTGCTCGACGCGGTGGTCGGGCTGGCCGACCTGCTCGCCGACGGTCGGGTCGAGACGGTCACCGGGGTCGGGGTGGAGCACTGGCTGTCGATCGTCGCGCGCATGACCCGGATGGACCGCCGTCTGCTGCTACGGACCTGCCGGCTGCTCCAACGGCTCCCGGCATTGGACGCTGCGGTCCGTGACCGGCGGGTCTCGTTCGCCCAGTTGCGTGGGCTGACCATCGCGCTGCGGGCCGCACCCAGACGGCTCGATCACGAGCTCGACGTGATGCTCGCTGGCCTGCTGGACGGGCTCGACCGGTTGGAACGGCCCGATCCTGACGTGCTGGTCCGCCAGGTCACCGACACGCTCGACGAACTCGACGCCGACGACCTCGACGCCCGCGAACAGGGCGCGACCGCGGGCCGCTACCTGCAGCTACAGCCACGCCTGGACGGCACCGGCGGCCGCATATCCGGCGAACTCGACGCGGCCGGGCTGGCCCTGCTCGACGCCGCGACCACCCCCACGGCCGCACAGGCCGCCC
>JAGXST010000148.1 GCA_018335555.1 Actinomycetota bacterium
AGCGCGGTCAGGAACAGCACGACACCGCCGCCGGCCTGCAGCGCCGGGAGCCCGATCGACAGGCTGGCCAGGATCTGCGTGCCGAAGAAGGCGAACAGGTAGACGATCACGGCCGCGGCCGTCATGGCATGGCGTGCCGTGCGCCGCCGACGGGCCCGCGTGTCGTTGGAGGTCAGCGCCAGGAACACCGGCACGTTGCCGAGCGGGTCCATGATCACGAGCAGCGTGACGAACGCCTGGACCGCCAGGCCGAGGTCGAGCGCCCCGATGTTCAGAGGAGCCCGAGCTTGGCGGCCTCGGCGACGGCGCCGGCGCGGTTGCGCACGCCGAGCTTGTCGTACAGCTCCTGGGCATACGCCTTGACGGTGCGCTCGGTGACACCGAGCTGGTCACCGATCTCGGCATTGGTCATGCCCTCGGCCATCAGTTCGAGCACCTGTTGCTGGCGCGGCGAGAGGTGCGGGCCGGTCTCGACCTTGGGCACCTCGAAGACCATCGTGGCGTCCTCGGCATGCGCGGCAGCGGCGGGGTCCTCGAAGGTCGCGGTCACCGGGCCGAAACTGACCCGGTCGCCATGGCGGACGACCGCAGGCCCGTTGAGCTCCTCGCCGTTCACCTTGGTCCCGGCACTGGATCCGAGGTCGGTGATGATGACCGCGCCGGCCTCCTTGCGGATCTCGGCGTGCAGCCGGGAGACGCGCGGGTCCGGGATCACGTAGGCGTTGTCCTCGCGCCGGCCGATGGTCGCCACGTCGCGGTCGAGGCGGACCACCCGCCCCGCCAACGCACCTTCGCCGAAGTGCAGCGTGGGGACGGGCACGATCTTCTGCGCCTTCTGGACCTGGGATTCCAACGAGGGTTCCTCCGCGGTACTCGGTGCGGCCGGGCCGTGGAGTCTGGTCGCGCGGCCGGGGCGGGGACAACTGTCCCATCCCGGCCGAGGCGGGTGGACCAACGGCCCCGTTCCATCGGACAGTCTTACAGGATCGTCGCGCCGATGGAAGCCGACGCCGTCAACGACGTGCCCGGAGGCGTTCCACGACGTCCCGCGAGGTGGTCGCCGACCCGAGCGGGTTGTCCTTGCCCGCCCCGTGGTAGTCGGACCCCGCGGTCACCTCGAGCCCCAGGGCCGTGGCGAGGTCGCGGTAGCGGGACCGGTGCCCGCCGGTGTGGTCGGGGTGGTCGGCCTCGATGCCGGCCAGCCCTGCGGCGGCCATCTGTTCGACCACCGTCGCGTCGAGCCCCGGTCCGAGCGCCCGCCCGTCGGCGCCGTCGGACCCGTCCCCGCGTCCCGGCTCGACCGCCGCGCCGTACAGGCCCGGGTGGGCGAGCACCGCCACGCCGCCGGCGGCGGTGAGCAGTTCGACGGCCCGGACCGGGGTGACCGCGTGCTTCTCGACGTAGGCCGGGCCGCCGTCGGCGAGCCAGGTGTCGAAGACCATGCGCAGGTCCGGGGCCGCCCCCGTCTCGACCACGGCCTGGGCGATGTGGGGCCGGCCGATCGGGGCGTCACCGGCCAGCGCCTGCACGCGTGCGAAGTCGAGGTCTATGCCGAGGTCGCGAAAGCGGTCGACGATGGCGCGGGCGCGGTCCTCGCGCTCGTTGCGCAGGCGCGCCAACTCCGCGACCAGTTCGGCGTGCTGCGGGTCGATCCAGTAGCCGAGCACGTGGACGCTGAACCCGTCGAGTTCGGCCGAGAACTCGGTGCCCGGCACGATCTCGAGGCCGGTGCCGTCGGCCGCCGCCATCGCCTCGTCAAACGGGTCGGTGGTGTCGTGGTCGGTGACGCCGAGCCCGGCCAGCCCGATGGCCAGCGCGTCGCGCACGTTGGCCTCGACCGACGTCGTGCCATCGGAGTATGTCGAGTGCGTGTGCAGGTCGTAGGTCATGTCAGAACGCGTTGTGACCGGTGAGCATGCGGCCGATGATCAGGTGCTGGATCTGGCTGGTGCCCTCGTACAGCGTGGTGACGCGGGCGTCGCGCAGCATCCGCTGGACCGGGTACTCGTCGACGTAGCCGTAGCCGCCGTGGACCTGTACGGCCCGGTCGGTGCAGCGCACCGACGCCTCGGTGCAGAACAGCTTCGCCGTCGAGATCTCGAGGGTGGCGCGCTCCCCCGTCTCCAGCTTCGCCACGACCTGGTCGAGCAGGCCGCGGCACGCCTGGATGTCGACGTGCATGGCGGCGAGCAGTTCCTGCACCAGTTGCTTGGACGCGATCGGGCTGCCGAACTGTTCGCGCTCCTCGGCGTAGCGCAGGCTGACCTCGAGGGCCTCGCGGGCCAGCCCGGCAGCGCCCGATGCCAGCGAGAAGCGGCCGTCGTCGAGGGCCGAGAGCGCCACCTTCATCCCGCCACCGACCTCGCCGAGCACGGCGTCGTCGCCGACGCGGACGCCTTCGAGGACGATCTCGGCGGTGTCGCCGGCACGCAGGCCGAGCTTGCCGTGGATCGCGTGGCCGGCGTAGCCGGGACTGTCCTGTGGGACCAGGAAGCAGGTGATGCCGCGGTCCTCGCCGTCGACGATCGCGCGGGCGAAGATCTTGGTGACCGCACCACGGCTGCCGTTGGTGATGAACATCTTGTTGCCGTCGATGACCCAGCCGGCGCCGTCGCGGACGGCACGCGAGGTCATCTGCGACGGGTTGGACCCGGCTCCGGGCTCGGTCAGCCCGAACGCGCCGAGTTCTCCACGTGCGAGGCCCGGCAGCCAGCGCTGCTTCTGTTCCTCGGTTCCCCACCGGGCGATCGACTTGCCCACCAGGCCGACGTTGACGCTGACCAGCGAACGGATCGAGGAGTCGGCGGCGCCCAGTTCCTCGATGACGACCCGGTAACCGGCGGCATCGAGGCCGGCGCCGCCGTACTCCTCGGGGGTCGCGGCGCCCAGGATACCGAGGTCGGCCAGGCCGGGGATCAGCTCCTCGGGGTAGGACTCGTCGCGGTCACGCTCCCGTGCGTACGGGCGGATCTCGCGGTCGCAGAAGTCGCGGACCGTCCTGCGAAGCGCGTCGAGTTCGGTGGTCACCAGGATCTCCTCACGAGAGCTGCCGGGCGCCAGACGCTAGCGAAGGTGCGTACGAAGGTCGGTCGTCGGGACGCCCACGGCGATCGCGGTGCAGGTTGGATGGTCGTGACACGGCGGGGCGACGTGCCGGGCACAGGAAGGACCACGATGCCGCAGTTCCTGCGCGGCTTCCTGTGGATCCAGCTCTACGTGCTGGTGTCGGTGGCCCCGCTCGGGTTCGCACTGCTCGGACAGACCCCGCCGGGCCGCGACTTCCTGACCGAGCTCTCGGTCGCCCTCGGGTTCGTCGGGCTGTCGATGCTGGGGCTGCAGTTCGCGATCACGGCCCGGTTCGGGACCGTCGCCGCGCCCTACGGCATGGACGTGGTGATCCGGTTCCACCGGTTGATCTCGCTGGTGGCGTTCGCGTTCGTGCTCGCCCACCCGCTGCTGCTGTTCGTCACGGACCCGCAGACGCTGGCGTTGCTGCGGTTCTGGGACGCCCCCTGGCGGGCCCGCTTCGGCCTCGCCTCGATCGTCGCGCTGGTCGCCCTCGTGGTCACCAGCGTCTACCGGACCCGTCTCGGCCTGCGCTACGAGGTGTGGAAGCTCGCCCACGGCATCCTGGCGGTCGTCGTGGTGGCCGCGGCCCTGCTCCACGTGCAGCTCGTCGGCCACTACGTCTCGACCGTCTGGAAGCAGGTGCTGTGGGTGGCGATGTCGGCTGCCCTGGTCGGCGTGCTCGGCTGGGTGCGGATCGTCAAGCCGATCCGTCAGTTGCGTCACCCTTGGGAGGTCGTCGCGGTCGAGGCGGAACGGGGCGAGGCTTGGACCGTCGAGCTCGCGCCCGTCGGCCACGACGGCCTGCAGGCACTGCCGGGCCAGTACGCGTGGTTGATCGTCGACGGCAGCCCGTTCTCGGTCGAGGAGCACCCGTTCTCGCTGTCGTCGTCCACCGAGCGCGACGACGGGCACGTGCGGTTCACGATCAAGGCGCTCGGCGACTGGAGCGGCGGGATCGGCGACCTCGCTCCGGGCACGCGCGCCTACGTCGACGGGCCCTACGGGGTGTTCTCCCCCGATCGTCACGAGGCCCCCGGCTTCGTCTTCGTGGCCGGCGGGGTGGGGATCACCCCGTTCCTCGGGATCCTGCAGACCTTGGCCGACCGGGGCGACCGTCGCCCGATCACGCTGCTGTACGCCGCCCCGACATGCGACGAGCTGACCGGCCTCGAACGGCTCGAGTCGCTACGGCAACACCTCGAACTCGAACTCGTGGTCGTACTCGAGGACCCGCCACCGGGCTGGCAGGGCGAGACCGGCCTGCCGGACGCCGACCTGCTCGACCGGTTGGCGCCGCAGCGGCAACGGACCCGGTTCCAGTACTTCGTGTGCGGACCGCCGCCGATGCTCGACGCCGTCGAGACCGCGCTCGAGGCGCGGGGCGTGCCGATGGAGCAGATCCAGATCGAACGATTCGACCTCGCCTGAGGAGCCCGTCATGCGTCACCGCGCCACCGACCGTCTCGTGGTCGGCATCACCGCGGTCCTGCTGCTCGCCAGCGTCGCCTTCGCCGCCTTCCAGGGCTGACCGCGGGCGCACGCCGCGGGCGGTCGCTTCGGGGCGCAAACCCGTGCCCGGCTATGCTCCGCACGCTTCCGCCGCACCGCACCAGTCTCGAGAGGGAGGCCCATGGCCCGGGTCCAGCTCATGTCCGCCATGGCGTACGACATCGACCAGCACGCCTCGACGGGCGTGGCCGACCCGGTGATCCGGGTACTGGGCGAGCTGCCCGGGACCTCCCGGCCATTCGGCATCAACCGGGTCTACAAGGGCTCGCAGGGCACCTACGAGGAAGTGCTCGTCCTCGTCGACCCCGACGACGTGGTCATCTGGGAGTCGCCGCCACGGCTCGTCGAACTGCGCGGCGCGATGTTCGAGGACCTGTTCCGTCGTCGCGTCGAGGAGCGGGTGGCGATCACCTCGACGGGCGAACACACCCTGGTCTTCTACCTCGACGGCCAGATCGCGGGCCGGGTCCCCGTCTTCATCGACGCGCCCGAGTCGGTCACCAGCGCCGGGGTGCTGCTCGAGGCCGCCGAGACCGCGTTGAAGAAGGGTTCGATCTGCTGGATCCGGCTGCCACAGCCGGACGGCTCGACCATCTCGCGACCCGCGTGGTACGTGCAGCAGGGCCAGAAGCTGTTCGTCGTCAAGGGCGAGACGGAGCAGGCGCTGCCCAACCTCGAGCACAACGACGTCGTGACCGTCGTGGTGAAGTCGAAGGAGATCAAGGCCACCATCGGTGAGCTGATCTGCGACGTCCGCGTGGTCACCGACGACGCCGAGTTCGACAAGATCGCGGCGCTCGGACTCGGGACCCGGCTGAACCTGCCCGACGGCGACGCGGCGCTCGAGCGCTGGCGCGCCAACTGCAAGATCGTCGAACTCACCCCGCGCGGCTGACCCACCGGGTCGACTACTACCGGGGCCGCCGCCGACGCCGCCACCACCAGGCGCCCAGTGCGACGAGCAGGGCCAGTCCGCCGGCGGCCACGGCGAGTTGCCACGGCGCGATCACCGGGGGTGCCGCCGCGCTGGCGGCGATCGGACGCGAGGCGCCGACGGGCAGCTCCCAGGTCAGCGTCGACCCGCCCGTCCCGAAGCGGCTGCCGACGTCCACCCCGTCGGCATCGTGCCGGGTGACCCGCCCCGGCAACGCCACCTCGAGCCGTGCCGTGACCGCATCGGCGACCATCGCCGCGAGGTCGTCGCCGGCTGGGCCGACCGGCTCGCCGTCACGGCGCGCACCGGCCGTGGTCGGGGGGCGCAGGCCGACCTCGCCGCGCAGTTCCGTCGCACCGTCGTCGGCGACGGCCAGTTCGAGGTCGAGGTCGAGCGCCGGGTCGTCGGGACCGAGCCCGGACGACAGGTCGCGCAACGCGGCGGTGAGCGCCGTCGGGTCGTCGGCCCGGGTCGAGAGACG
>JAGXST010000149.1 GCA_018335555.1 Actinomycetota bacterium
CGACGCGATGGTCGTCGAGGTGGTCGCCGAGCAGTTCTGGTGGCGGGTCACCTATCCCGACCACGGGGTGATGACCGCCAACGAGATCCACATCCCCACCGGCCAGGACGTGCGGGTCCGGGTCACCTCCACCGACGTCATCCACAGCTTCTGGGTCCCGAAGCTGGCCGGCAAGGTCGATGCGACGCCGGGACACACCACCGAGGTCGTACTCGAGTCCGACGAACCCGGTCGGTTCCGGGGCCGCTGCACCGAGTTCTGCGGTCTCGCCCACGCGCAGATGGTCGTGCACGTGGTGGCCCAGGAACCCGACGAGTTCGACGCCTGGCTCGAACACCAGTCGCGACCGCAGGACATCCCGACCGACGATCGACTCATCGCGGGCCGCGAGGTCTTCATGAGCTCGTCGTGCGTGTACTGCCACACGGTGGACGGTCACAGTGCGGGCAACCGGATCGGTCCGGACCTCACCCACCTCGCCTCGCGCGAGACGATCGCCGGCGGCATCCTGCCCAACGACCGGGGCAACCTCGGCGGCTGGATCGTCGACCCCCAGGCCCTCAAGCCGGGCAACCTGATGCCGGGGACCCAGCTGGCCGGCGCCGAACTCGACGCGCTGCTCGACTACCTGCTGAGCCTCGAATGAGCAGGCCGCCGGTCTCGGAGGATCGGACATGAGCGCCGCCGACGCGCCGGTCCAGCAGGTCGACCTCGACGTGCTCGAGCGGACCTGGGGACCGCGACGACCGGGGATCGTCGGCTGGCTCGGCCAGTGCAATCACAAGGCAGTGGGTCTGCGGTTCATCGTCACGGCCATGGCGTTCTTCCTGATCGCCGGCGCGATGGCGCTGGTCATGCGCACCCAGCTGGCTGCGCCCGAGAACGACCTGGTCTCGCCTGAGGTGTTCAACCAGCTGTTCACCATGCACGGCACCTTGATGATGTTCTTCTTCGCCGTGCCGATCCTCGAGGGCCTGGCGATCTACTTCCTGCCCCTGCAGCTCGGGGCACGTGACATGCCGATGCCACGCTTCGGGGCGTTCGGCTACTGGGTCTACCTCGCCGGAGGGATCCTGCTGCTGTCGAGCTTCTTCTTCGGCGCCGCCCCCGACGGTGGCTGGTACGCGTATCCGCCCCTGACGACCGCGGCGTTCTCGCCCGGCCTCAACATCGACCTGTGGCTGCTCGGGGTCACGCTCACCGAGATCTCGGCCATCGTCGCGGCCGTCGAGATCATCGTGCTGATCTTCCGTTCGCGGGCACCGGGCATGACGCTGGCCCGGATGCCACTGTTCGGGTGGTCGATGCTGGCGACCTCGGCCATGATCCTGGTCGCGTTCCCCCCGCTGGTCGTCACCAGCCTGCTGCTCGAGATCGAACGCAAGCTCGGCACCCCGTTCTTCGACGGCACCGCCGGTGGCGACCCCCTGCTGTGGCAGCACCTGTTCTGGTGGTTCGGTCACCCCGAGGTCTACATCCAACTGCTGCCGGCGCTCGGGATCCTCGCCACCGTCATCCCGGTCGCGACCCGGCGACGGCTGCCGATGCGTTGGCTGGTCGTCGCCTCGTTCCTGGCCATCGCGATCGTCAGCTTCGGGCTGTGGGTCCACCACATGTTCACGACCGGGATCCCGCACCTCGCCCTGCAGTTCTTCAGTTCCGCGAGCTTCATGATCGCGATCCCGAGCGGCGTGATCGTGCTGAGTTTCATCGCCGCGTTCTGGACCGGACGGGCCAACTTCGACCCGCCGACCCTGTTCGCCATCGGGTTCCTCGTCATCTTCGTGTTCGGCGGGATCACGGGCGTGATGGTGGGCACCGTGTCGTTCAACTTCCAGGCCCACGACACCTATTTCGTCGTCGGTCACTTCCACTCGGTGCTGATCGGCGGCAACGTGTTCCCGGTGTTCGCCGGCCTGTACCACTGGTTCCCGAAGGTCACCGGCCGTCACGTGAACCGGCGCGCGGGTCAGGCCAGCTTCTGGCTGATGCTGGTCGGTTTCATGCTCACGTTCGTGCCACAGCACGTGGTCGGCTTCCTCGGCATGGTCCGCCGCATGTGGACCTACGAGGAGGGCCTCGGGTGGGAGGTCTGGAACCTCGCCTCCTCGCTCGGCTCCGGCATCCTGGGCCTCGGGGTGGGGGTCAGCGTCGTCGCCTTCGCCGTCGCCTGGCGAGGCGGCGAGCCGGCCGGGGGCGACCCCTGGGGGGCCCCGACGCTCGAGTGGTCGACCGCCTCGCCCGTTCCCCAGCACAACTTCCCGGTCATCCCGGTGGTCGCTTCCGCCGAACCCCGATGGGGACCGCTGAACCGACCCGATCCGGTCGAGGCGAGCCCGTGGTACGCCGCACTCGGCAACCCGCCCGAAGGCCAACGCGAGACGCCGGTGACCACCCCGATCCACGGCCGGTCGGCGGCGGTCGCGTTGCTGCCCACCCACTCGCTGTGGCCGCTGTGGACGACCGTGGCGATCATGGTCGTACTCATCGGGGTGCTCTTCGACCTGTGGTGGCTGGCCGGGGTCGGGGTGGTGCTCGTCACCGCGAGCCTCGTCGCCTGGACGTGGCCTGCGGGCAGGACCGACCTGCGCGAAGCGGACATCCGCGAGACCGAGCCGACGCCCCTCGACGGGCCCGACCGCGGCCGTAACGTGCGGACCTTCCGCGTCGTCACCGACGGTGGACGCAGCATCGGCTGGTGGGGCACGGTCAATGGGGTCATCGCCCTCGGCCACCTGGTCGGTGCCACCGCCGTGGCGACCGTCTACCTGCGCTCGAGGACGGTGACCTGGCCGCCGACCGCGACGGAACCGCCGGGCGTCACCGCCATCGTCATCGCCGCCGGCCTGGCGCTGGTCGCCGCGGTGTCGACGTCGCTGGCCGAGCGCGGCACCCGGTCGGGCCGGGCCGCGCGGCCGGTCGCCGCGCTGCTGCTGGTGCTCGCGGGAGCGTTCGCGCTCGCCGGCGGGCTCATCCACCTGATCGTGACGCTGCGCGGCAACCTACCGGTCGACGAGCACGCGTTCTGGGCGATCTGGTGGTTGATCGGCGCGACCAGCTTCGTCCTGCTCGTGTCCGCGACCATCACGGCCTGGGTGACGGCCTGGCACCTCGGCAAGCGTGACGTCATCCGCACCGGGCACGACGCCGAGCTTGCACCCGTCCGGCTCTGGGTCTGGTCCTGTGCCGTGTCGGTCGTCGCGTTGCTGGCGGTCGCCATGGGATCGGCGGTCTGGTGGGGGTGAGCCGATGACGACGACGGACACGGCACGTGCCCGGCCGGGCGCGGTGGCGATCACGCTGGCCGTCTTCGGCGGCACGATCGCGTGGGCGTTCCGTTTCGGCCTCGGCTACCTGCTCGTCCCGGCCGCGTGCGAGATCGGCGACTGGCTGTTGCACCTGGTCACGCTCGGCACGGCGCTGCTTGCCCTCGCCGCCCTGGTGCTCTCGCTGCGTTGGGCACGTCGCCTCGACGACGCGCCGCTGCGTTTCAGCATGTGGTTCGGCGTCGCGCTCAACGTGTTCTTCCTCGCTGCGATCCTGCTCGAGGGCTCCGGTGTCCTGTTCGTCGACGCCTGCGCGAAGGCGGCATTGCCATGATCCGACCGCGCCCGGACCGGCGACCCACCGGCTGGCTGCCCGCGCTGCTCGCGGTGTCGGTCGCTGCGACGATCACGTCATGCGTCCAGGGTCAGCGTGGAGCCGGTACGACCGGCCCGGGTACCGCGGCGGGGGTGGAGTACGGCGACGCAGACCGCGGCCGTGAACTCTTCGTCGGTTACGGCTGCGGCGCGTGCCACCAGCACGGCGGGGTGGCCGTCGCCAGCGGTCGCGTCGGCCCTGCACTCGACGGCCTCGCCGACCAGCGCGTGATCGCCGGCGTGCTGCCGAACACCCCCGAGATGCTCGCGGCCTGGATCCGTTCGCCGCAGGCCTACGACCGCGACACCGGCATGCCCGACCTCGGCGTCACCGAGGCAGATGCCGCCGACATCGCGGCCTTCCTGCTCGAGACCGACTGACATGCTCCCCGACATCGCCCTGGTACTCGCTGCGTCCGGCCTGATCGTCGTGCACCGCCGCGGCGTCCTCGCCGACCGGGGTGCGAACCGACTGTTGGATGGCTGGGGTTTCGCTGTCGGCCTCGCGGTCGCCCTGATCGCGGTGACACCGGTCGTCGAGGCGGCGGCCGCGCGCTCGTTCGTCTCGCACATGGCCCAGCACCAGGTGCTGCTGCTTGTCGCTGCACCCCTGATAGCCGCCTCCCTACCCCTGCGCTCGCTGTGGGTGGGCGCGACCGGCCGTCCGTGGCGGAGCGAAGCACGCTTCGGTGGCCCGGCAGCGTGGGCGATCCCGGCGGCGCTGGTCGCCGTCGCGGTGGTGCTGGCCTGGCACGTCCCGATGTTCTACGACCTCGCCATGGCACGGTCATCGGTGCACTCGTTCGAGCACGCCACGCTGTTCGGATCGGCTGTGGGGCTGTGGGCGACGGTCATGCACGCCGCCGAGGACCGGCGGCGGCTCGGCTCGGCGGTGATCGCACTGGCGGGAACCGCGATCGTCGGTGCCGGACTCGGCGTGGTCTTGCTGACGGCACCCCGGCCGCTGTACGCCGCCTACGTCGCGGGCGGTGCGGTCGCGCTCGAGCAACAGCAGGTGGGGGGCGCGCTGATGAAGGTGGGGGCGCTGTTGGTCCATGCGGGCGCAGCGGTCGGTATCACCCTGCGTTGGCTGCACCGGTTCGACGACTCGCCGGCGTCAGCGTCGAGTCGCTGACGTCGATGACGACCCCGCGTACGGGTGCGGCAAGGTCGTCCGAGCCGGGCGCGAGACCGGCCGGCAGCGGGTGTCCCAGTTCGTGCAGGATTTCGCAGGCAGTGTCGCGGATGCGCAGCAACGGACGCCGTTCACCCGTCGACGGCGGCTCGAGTCGGCACTGCAGACGCGTCGGTACCCGCACCATCAGGGTGGTGTACAGGCGCCCGAGGTCGCGCAGTTCGCGACGGTCGACGACGTGTCGCAGGTAGGGGAAGACCTCGAGTTCCTCGCGGTCGGTGTGCTCGACCAGGTGCCGGTGCAGGTCACGGAAGGACGGTTTGAACCCGTCCGACGCGAGCGGGCGGTCCAACGCCACCAGCAGCAGGCGCTCGAGCAGGTCCTCCTCCTCGACCCGGGCCATGGCCAGCCGCGGCCCGTTGGTCAACCGGTCGGCGACCAAGGGATGCAACAGCAGTTGTTCGACGGCCTCATGGGCGAGCAGGTCGACGGCCAACCCCCGCAGGAGGCGCTCGCCCCGGCGGGTCGGAGCGTCGAGGAAGGAGCGACACCGTTCGTCGAAACGGCGATGGTCGCGTGCGAGGACGTGCAGCAGGTCCTGGTTGGTCGCGGCTCGCGTGGTCACTGGCGTCTCCCCGTTCACCGACGAGTCTGACGGGCGGCTGAAGACCACGCCGCCGCCAGCGGCGGTCGGGCGATGGTGACCCGGCCGACTTTCTGGTCGGACGACCAGGATGCGGGCCGGCCGCGCCGCTGACAAGGGCGTGCGCGCCCCGACAGCCGCGCCGTACGCCTATGTCTCCCACCGAGGGCGGAAGGGTCGATTCAGTCGACCTGGTCGCCGCTGTGGGACTGCTGGCCCGGGGTGGCCGGCCTGGCGCCCGGACCACGACCGACGCGGGGATGGTCGGAGTCGAGCGTCGTGGCGCCGAGTTCCTGCAGCAAATTCACCACGGCCTCGCGGTCCCGGTCGACGGTGATGGTCACCTCGCGCAGCCCGGCAGCGTCCGCGGCACCGACGCGGTGGATCGATTCGCCGAGGTCGTCCTCGCGCTTGGTTGCCTGCACAGCCCGCGCCGCGGTGGCGATGCCGCCGCCCCAGGCGCCACCGAAGACCAGGATCAGGCTGTAGGGCAGGAATTCGCGCAGCGGCGGGAGCACGAACACCAGCAGCAGTGCCAGCACGGCCCCCGCGGCGCCGCCCAGGAGTCCGCGCCGGTGGTAGGTCCCCACCATGCGTGACAGTTCGAGGTCGGGGGCCTCGTCGCGGTACTCGCCCGGCGTCGGTTCGGTGTCACGGACATGGTCGGCGTCGATGTCCAGTTCGTCCCGGAGCCGCTCACGCAGGGTCGGCAGGTCGTCGCGGGCGATAAGGGCCCGTACACGGTGTTGGTTGGCCATCGTCGCGCTCCTCGTTCGTACGTCGGGTCCCGTGTGGGTCAGCGCCCCGGCGCGGTGGTCTCCAGCGTGGACCCGTACAGGTCGCTGCGCCAGCCGCACCCCGGCCGGTTGTCCAGCCAGTACCGGATGATCGGTCGTGACCACAGCGGGGTCCGCCCACGCGTCGCCTGGGGTTGGGGCAGGTACCCCCGGTAGCGGTAGCTGTCGATGGTCGCCTTCGAGACCCCGGCGAGGCCGCTGACGTCGGCGACGGTCAGCATCGTCAGCACGTGGAGTTCGGGTGCCAACATGCCAACGACCAGATCGCCGATGCCTGCCGCGCGGCCACTGGTGCGACGCAGCAGGACATTGGCGGGGTCGACCCGCTCGCCCTTCACCCACGCGATCTCGTCCCGGCTGAGCGTGCGTATCGGCACGTGATCCTCCGGACCGAGGTGGATGGCAAAGATGTCCGACAGAGACAGATCGGTTGCGCCTGGTACCGCGTCTCCCCACGGGTAGCACCACACGCCCGTCGCGTCGCGGGTGTAGGTGTCGTTGCAGCAGGTCAACTCGCGGGTCATGCGCGTCGTTTCCGATCCGCCCGGTCAGCAGCGCTGTGGACCGCCACCTTGACGTACCTGGTCCCGCGGCGCGTCCCGGTCGTGTGTCCATCAGGGCATGGACGACGCATGGCGGTCGAACGGCCTCGCTCACCCGGCCGGGGCCGCTGGGTGCGGGGTCGTCCCGTTGCGGCTGAGGTGTCGACGCGACGACGACGAGGATGCGTGACATGGACGACGGACAGCGCGATCACGACCGGAGCTACTGGCGCGCGACGGCCGACGCGCCGGGGCTCGTGCCGTTGATCGGGCTCGCGGACGCGGACGTCACCGTGGTCGGTGGTGGCATCCTCGGCCTGACCGCCGCACTGCTGGCGGCCGAGGCCGGGCTGCGCGTGGTCCTGCTCGAGGCCCGGGCGCTCGCCAGTGGCACGACCGGGGGCACCACCGGCAAGGTGACGGCCCAGAACGAGACCCGGCTGGCCACACTCCGCGAGCAGGACGGTGTGGCGTCCGCCCGGGCCTACACCG
>JAGXST010000150.1 GCA_018335555.1 Actinomycetota bacterium
AAGGGGGTAAGGGCCCCAGAAGACGACTGGGTCGATAGGCCGGAAGTACAAGCCAGGCAACTGGTGCAGCTGACCGGTACTAATAGCCCGAGGACTTGCCGTACCGCTCGCGCTCGCTATCCAACAGCTCACACCACACAAACTTCCCAACACACGTTGGGTCCAAGTTTCCCGTGGCCGTAGCGGAGGGGACACACCCGGCAACATTCCGAACCCGGAAGTTAAGCCCTCCAGCGCCGATGGTACTGCCGGGGCAACCCGGTGGGAGAGTAGGTCGCCGCGGGAACCACACACACGTCGAGGCCGCCCACACGGGCGGCCTCGACCTGTTTCTCCGGCTCGGGTCCCCCATCTCGCTCGCTGCGCGCCGCTCGTTGCCCCCCAAGCGAACCCTCCGGCAAGAGCAGCGCCATGACGGGCTTGGAGTGACCAGGGTCGTTGTCCGTGCCCGTGTCGTCTAGCGTCGATCGTCCCGATCCCAGGAGCCAGCCGTGCCAGAGGCTCAGCCCCCCGCCGGTCGTGGCCGCGACCCCAAGCCCTTCCGGGCACCGGGCGGGAAGCGGCCCGACCGTGGCGGACACGGTGCCCCGCGCCGCGAACGCGACGAGGCCGACGACGGCCGTTCGCTTGGTGCCCCCACGGGTCCGAGGGTCCCGGTCGGGCTCGAGCGCGCCAGGTCAAAGGCCGGTGCGCCGCCTCGGCCCGGACGGGACGCCGCAGCACCCCCACGACCGGACCTGCCGCAGGACGAGGAACCCCACCTGCCGAAGCACATCCGTCGTGACATCGACCGTGTCATCGGCAAGAACCGCCGCGGCGCCGACATCGCGCTCGCATTGAGCATCGGCGCGGCGGCCATCGACGAGGACCGCGTCGACGTCGCGCTCCCGATGTTGGCGTGGGCCAAGCACGAGGCACCCAGGATCGCGGCCGTTCGCGAGGCCTTCGGGGTCGCGCTCTACCTCGACGAGCAGTTCGCGGCGGCCCTCAGTGAACTGCAGGCCTACAAGCGTCTGACCGGACGGGTCGACCAGAACCACCTCATCGCGGACTCGCTGCGTGCGCTCGGTCGGGCCGTCGACCGGGTCGTGGACTCGGCCGCGGAACTCGTCAACGCCGACGATGCCCCCGAGGACCGTCGGGCCGAAGCCGCCATCGTCTGGGCCTCGGCGCTCGCCGACGCGGGCGACGTCGGAGCCGGGCGGGCGGTGCTGCGCAACTACGTGGCCCGCGCCGGCGATGGTGATCCCGACGGCGAGCACCTGTTGCGGGTGCACTACGTCGCCGCCGAGCTCGCCGTCAGGGACGGCGACGCCGAGGCCGCCCGCGAACAGTTCGCACGCATCCTCGCGGTCGACCCGGACTACCTCGACGTCGAGGAGCGCGTGACAGCGCTGCCAGGCTGAGCTCGGTCGTCAGCCGACCGGCGTGAGCGTGCCCGCATCGCGCCGCTGGAAGTAGCGCAGCAGGCCGGCCGCGTTCGAGGTGTAGCCCGAGAGCAACTCGATCCGGCGCTCGGCGTCTGGATCGTCTGCCACGTGTTCGGGTTCGAACTCGGTCGCGAAACGGTGGCGCAGCGTCTCGGCCACGTGGTCCAGCTCGGTTCCCGTCGGCCCACCCGCGATCGCGTGGCGGTACGCGGACTCCGCCGTCGCCGCCCACAGCCGCAGGCGTTCCTCGGCCTCGGCGAGTGCCTCGTCGGGCGGATCGACCGGCCCGTAGTGCGCGAGATAGACCCTTGAGGGCGCCCGCTCGCGATAGCGCGCCAGCGACGCGAGGGCCGCCTCGAGATGGAAGTCCGCCGGCGGTGTGGCCGGCCGGATGTGGGTCATGCCCGGCAGTTTCACGCCGACCGAGTCGCCGGAGAAGATCGCCCCGGTCTCGGAGTCGTGGACACCGACATGGTGCTTGGCGTGCCCGGGGGTGTAGAGCAGTTCGAGTTCCCGGCCGCCACCGAGGTCGAGGCGGTCGCCGTCGACGACGCCGAGCATCCGCTCGCGCTCGATCGGGGTGCACGCCCCGTACACCCGGTCGTAGAGCGGTCCATAGACCCGCTCGGACGAGGCGTTGAGTCGTTCTGGTTCGTGCAGATGCGGCGCGCCGACGTCGCTGACCACGACGGTTGCGTTGGGGAACGCCCGCGCCAGGTCGCCTGCCCCGCCGGCGTGGTCGAGGTGGATGTGGGTCAGCACCACGTAGGCGAGGTCGTCCGGAGCGAACCCGAGCGCCTGCAGACCGGCGATGACGTTGCGGATGGAGCGTGCCGGCCCGCACTCGATGAGCGCAGGCCGCGGTGCCGTCAGCAGGAACCCGGCGGTGACGGTGTGCATCCCGCCGGTGAGCGTGTCCAACGCGATCACCCCGTCGTCGTAGCGCTCGACGGGCGATGTCGCGGGAGTGACGTCGCCCTGGGAGGTTCCGGACGGTGCGTCGCCGGACATGCACGCGGCCTTTCCACAGGGTGGGGCCAGCCTAGTGAGCCACACCGTGGCGAGGTCCGTATCGTGCTCGGGCGACGGCGAACAGGGAGTTCGAGCATGGCATCGGCGAGCCTCAGGCAGCGCGTCAACGAGGTCCGCGTCGTCGGGCGGGCGAGTGCCCCGCCGGAGCGCAGGACGCTGCCGTCGGGCGACGAGGTCGTACTGTTCCGGGTCGTGGTCCCGCGGGCGAGCGGCCGCGGCGCGGACACCCTCCCGGTCTCCGTCGGCCCGGCACCGCTTCGGGGGCGGCCGGGACCGGACCAGGTCGGCCGCCGGATGCTGGCGCAGGCCGAGCGGGCGAGCGCCGGCGACCAGGTCGAGGTACTCGGCGAACTGCGACGCCGATGGTGGTCGGCGGGGACGGGCCGTGCCAGCCGCATCGAGATCCGGGCCACGAGCGTCACCGTCATCGATCCGGTCGATGCCTGACGGCCGACGTCGGCCGCTCGTCAGCGATCCTCGGTGATCTCGGGGTCGTCGTCCTCCTCGTCGGTCGGGTCGTCCTCGACCGGGACACGGTCCCCGGGCAGCGCCACGTGCAGCAGCGCCTGCCCGGGTTGCACCAGCGGCAGCGTCGTCGCACCGATGACGAACCCTTCGTCGCCCGCCTCGTGGGTCGCACGCTCCTCACCCAGCGGGCTGACCGTCGACCACAGGGGTTGGCCGGGCTCGAGGTGATCCCCGGCGGCGACGTGCAACTCGAGCAGACCTCCGCGCTCGGCACGAAGCCACCGCGACTCGTGCAGGACCATCGGCGCCGCATGGGCCGGCGCGGGCGCGTCGTCGATCATCCCGAGCCGGTGCAGGACGCGCAGGACGCCGCGGCTCGCCACGTCGATCGCCCCTTCGTCCAGGCGCAGTGGTCCGCCGCCCTCGTAGGTCAGCACCGGTACGCCGAGGTCGCCGGCCGTCTCGCGCAGCGAGCCGGGCCGCATGCGCGCATCGAGCACGAATGGCGCGCCGAACGCGACCGCGAGGTCATGCGCGCGCTCGTCGCGGGTGTCGACGCGCACCTGCGGCACGTTGGTGCGGTGGTTGGCCGCAGTGTGCAGATCGATGCCGACGTCGCTGCCCTGGATCACCTCGTCGAGGAGGAGCCGGGCGATGCGGGCGGCCATCGACCCGTCGTGCGAACCGGGGAAGGAGCGGTTGAGGTCACGACGGTCCGGCAGGTAGCGCGAGCCGATCTGTACGCCCAGCACGTTGACGATCGGGACGACGACGAGCACGCCGTCGAGGTCGACCGGGTCGAGGGTGTCGAGCAGGCTCCGGCACACCGCGATCCCGTTGAGTTCGTCGCCGTGCACCGCGGCGGTGACGAACACGCGCGGACCGTCGCCGGTGCCGTTGAGTACGGCCATCGGCAGGGTCGTGCGGTCTCCGGTGTAGGACTCGGAGGCCGAGGGGAACAGGTGACGGCGCTCGCCGGGTGCGACGCTGACGCCGGCGACGCTCACAGGTCCGTTCACGGTGTCGCGCCTGCGCCCGGTCCCGTCACGACGTAGCCGTGTGCCGGGTCGACCAGGCATTGGTGCTCGAGGGTGAGCCGCCCGAGCAGCATGCGAAAGATCATTCCGGTGCGGTCGGTCAGGGTGATGTCGCCGATGGTGTCGAGCGGCCCGCACACGATCCGCGTGCGCACGACCGGCCGACGTTCGGCCCGGGCACCAGTGTCCTTCACCACCTTGTGCCCGACGACGGGGGCCTCGATGCGGTGATGCTCGGGCGCATCGCGGCGGCCGAGCACGACATCGAACTTCACGACCGGCAGGCGGGCATCGTCGTGCTCGTGCTCGCCGATCTCCTCGAGTTCGGCCACGTGCAGCGCGCTCGAGCGCGCTCCGGTGTCGAGCTTGGCGCGCAGTTGCAGGCCCCACTCGGGGAGTTGGACGTGTTCCTTCCATCCCAGCACCGGAAGATCCCGGCGGCTACGGGCGGCAGGCACGGGACGGGCTCCTCGGGGTGACGGTCGCGGCAGGGTAGACGGGAGGCAGCGGTCAGCGACGCGGCGGGGGAGGTGGACGTCGTGCCCCGCGGACGGGGTGGAAGGTCGGCTGCCCGCGACGGCGGCGTCCCCGGTCGAGCACGAACACCAGGAGCAGGCCCGCGAGGAAGCCTGCGACGTGGGCCTCGTAGGCGACGCCGTCGGCGACAGGGTTGCGAACGGCGAGGAACTGCAGCGCGAACCAGCCCGCCAGCATCATCCATGCCGGCATCACGACCACCGCCACGACCAGCAGCAACGAGCGGATCCGCACGCGCGGCAACACGACCGCGAGCAGGTACAGGGGGAAGGGGACCAGCGTGAACACCGAGGCACGCGGAAACATCACCAGGTAGGCGCCGAGGATCGCCGCGATCGCACCGGACGCGCCGACCAGCGGTGTCAGCCCCCCCGGCCCGTCGAAGCTGACCATCACGTGCGCCGCCGTGGCCGCCAGTCCGCCGACGAGGTAGAAGCCGACGAAGCGGACCCGGCCGAGTCGATCCTCGACGTTGTTGCCGAAGACGACGAGGAAGACCATGTTGCCGAGCAGGTGGGCGAGGCCGCCGTGCAGGAACATGGCGGTGACCGCCGAGGCCGGGACGCTCTTGTCGAGACCAGTCACGGCGCAGGGGCCGAGCACGGCGCCGAGTTCGGCCGGCCCCAGCGAGGCGCCCTGCAGCAACTCGCGAGGTACGGCCGCGAAGCGGTACAGGAACTGTGCCTCGGCGCATCCGGCGAGGCCGGCCTGATAGACGAACACGGCGACGTTGACGCCGACGAGGATCCAGGTCACGACGGCACGGCGGCGGGTCGGGTTGACGTCGCCGATCGGCATCACGGCCGCCGGCAGGCCGATCACAGCACGGCGCGCAGACGCAACAGGTCGGTCATCGAGGCATCGAGCCGCACGCGGTTGGTCGCGTAGGCCCGGGCGAACGGCAGGTCGCCCGAGACGATGTCCATCAGGTCGTCGGACCTGACCGAGATCCGGATGTCCGCCCGCCGCGCCGGTGGCTCGTCGAGCACCACGACCGCGCCTCGCCGCCACTCCGCGTAGCGCACGTAGTCGATGTCGGGACAGCGTGCCTCGATGGTCCGCTGACTGGGCAGCAGGGCACGAAGGTCGTCGTCCACCTCGCCGAGCCGGCCGAGCAGTTGCCACAGGACGGCGTCGATGTCTTCGGCCGTGGGCACCTGGTTGTACTCCCTGGAGTCGAACGAACCGTTGGACGGACGACGCTCGACGCTAGCAGTGCCGGGTAGCGTCGACCTCGGACCGTACGACCGAGGAGTCCGCAGATGCGCCGGCTGTTGCCCAGCCCGCACGACGAATCCCTGAGCGACGTCTACGGCGACCTCGTCCTCACCGGAGCGGTCGACGGCCGCAGCGGCGTGAGCCTGGGCATGGTCAGTTCGGTCGACGGTGGGGCGACCGTCGCCGGGCGTACGGCAGACCTCGGTGGCGATGCCGACCAGTCCGCCTTCGCTGCGCTGCGCGCGTCGACCGACGCGATTCTCGTCGGGGCCGGAACGGTGCAGGTCGAGGACTATGGGCCTGCAACCGGGAGCCTCGAGCGACGAAAGCGGCGGGTCGCGAAGGGGCTGGCAGCCTCCCCCCGGTTGGTGATCGTGAGCAATCGCCTGAGCCTGTCAGCCGACGCGCGGGTCTTCGCCGATCCGGACCACCCGCCCCTGCTGGTCACCTCCGAGCAGGGGGTCGCGGCCCGGCCCGAGGTGGCCGCCCGTGGCGAGGTGTTGGTGTGCGGTGCGTCGGCGGTCGACCTCGTGGTGGCCCTCGAGGGTCTGGCGTCACGTGGGCTCGGTCGTGTGCTGTGCGAAGGCGGCCCGGGTCTCAATGCCAGCCTGTTCGGCCAGGATCTGGTCGACGAGGTGTTCCTGACCGTGGCCCCGACCCTGATCGGCGGTGACGCACCGCGCATCATCTCGCCGGGCGACGGGCACGGACCTCGTCCATTGGCGTTGGTGGCGCTGAGGGAGCACCGCAGCGAACTGCTCCTGCACTATCGGGTCGTCCGCCCACCGGCCGATCGGCTGTAGGGCACCCCCGTGCGTATGGTTGCTAGCCTGAGCGATCGACCCGGATGGGGGATGAGCCGTGAATGACTCGTTGCAGCGTTACATCGAGGCCGCGACCGGCCTGAGCCACGTGACGGCCAAGAAGGCCGAGCGCATCGTCAAGGGCATGGTGCGCTCGGGCGAGGCCGCCGGCGATCAGGTCAGTGACCTCGTCGACGATCTCGTCGAACGCAGCGGTCGCAATCGCGAAGCCATCGTCGCGCTCGTGAAGGCCGAGTCCACCCGCGTGGTCCGCAGCATGGGCCTGGCGACCAACAAGGAGATCGACCGGCTGCAGAAGCAGGTCGCCGACCTCAAGCGCAGTCTCAGCCGCTCGCAGAGTTCGTCGTCGAGCGAGTCATCCTCGAACTCCGGCTCGTCCAAGAAGACGGGCGCGAAGAAGACGGGCGCGAAGAAGACGGCGGCGAAGAAGACCGGCGCGAAGAAGACGGCCGCGAAGAAGACGGGCGCGAAGAAGACCGGCGCGAAGAAGACGGCGGCGAAGAAGACGGCCGCGAAGAAGACG
>JAGXST010000151.1 GCA_018335555.1 Actinomycetota bacterium
GTCCGGGCTCGCCACCCTCCCAGGCCGGACACAGCGCCCGGAAGTCGCACCAGTCGCACAGACGGTTGGGCGTGGGCTCGTAGCGCTCCTCGCGTACCGCCTTCGCCGTGTCGAGCACGGTCTGGCGGGCGGCATCGAGATCGAGATCCTCGAGCGGCACGGTGATGGTCACACCGGGCACCACGAAGTCGAGCGAAACCGTGGCGGGCAGGACCCCGAACAGGTGCCGGCATGCCAGGGCGTAGATGGCCAGTTGCAGGGACCCGGCCACACGCTCGCGGTTCTTGACCTTGCGGTTGGTCTTGTAGTCGATGACGTGGAAGCGGCCTTCGTCGTCGACGTCGACCCGGTCGATCGAGCCGACGACCGTGGCCTCGAACCCGATGGGCAACTCGAACCACGCCTCGGTCGCCGCCGGGAGCCGGTAGGTGGGCGCTGCCTTGCGGTGGTAGCGCCGCAGGACGTCTTGGGCATGGCGGTAGAACGCGACCTGTTCGTCGCGTGGCAGGTGCGCGAACCCGCTGCTGTCCCAGCGGGCGAACAGGAACCCGAGCAGTTCGTCCTCGGTCGGGCAGGCGGGCAGCTTGCGGTCGTAGAAATCCTCGAGGGCGTTGTGGATCGAGGTCCCGAACGACAGGTGCGGGCCGGGCTTGCCCGGCAGCTTGTCGACGTAGGCGTAGCGGAACCGCCGCGGACAGTTCTCGTAGGAATCGACCCGGCTGAACGAGAGCCGGACCCGCCCCTCGGCGTCGATCAACGGCGGTGAATCGGGTTCGAACTCGCCGAACGTGCCCGGCGGTGCACCCTCGACGTCGAGCAGGCGCAGGGCACCGTCGGGACCGTCGAAGGGGACATCGCCCGCGGGCACGCGCGCGGCGTCGTCGGCGGGCACGGACGGGGCGGGGGCAGATTCGGTCATCGTGCGCGAGGGTAACCCCCGACCGTGACACCTCCCTGGATTTGTCCTGCCCCGTGGACGCCGGGAATGTCCGGACAAACAGTCGCGTTGTTGCCCCCGTGACCGCCCCCCGACTGGAGCCGCCTTGGCCACCGTGAACCTGACCGAAGAGAACTTCTCGGCCACCCTGGCCGACAACGACATCGTCCTGCTCGACTTCTGGGCCTCGTGGTGCGGTCCCTGCCGCACCTTCGGGCCGATCTACGAGCAGGTCTCCGAGGCCCACCCCGACCTGGTGTTCGGCAAGGTCGACACCGAGGCCGAGCAGACGATCGCCGGCCAGTTCGGTATCCGTTCGATCCCCACGCTCGCCGTCATCCGGGACAACGTGCTGTTGTTCTCCCAGGCCGGCGTGCTGCCCGCCGACGCACTCGAGAGCCTGATCAGTCAGGTCCGCGAGCTGGACATGGACCAGGTCCACCGCGACATCGCGGCGCAGAGCGAGTCCGCCTGATGGCCCGTACCCCGACGCTGCGGTTGCCCCACCTCGCAGCCGCCCTCGCGCTCGGCGTTGCCCTGGCGGGCTGCGCCGCGGCGCCGGCCCCGAACGACGGCAGCGGGTCGGCGGTCGACATGGCTGCCGAGGCGGAGGCCCGCACCCTCATCGACGTGCGGACGCCGTCCGAGACGGCGCAGGGCCACGCCGACGGGGCCCTGCTGATCGACCTGCAGGGACCCGACTTCGCCGAACGGATCGGGGCGCTGCCGCGCGACGAGGCCTACCTGGTGTACTGCCGCACCGGGAACCGGTCGGCCCAGGCGATCGCGGTCATGCGCGACCTCGGCTTCACCGACGTGGTCGATGGCGGCGGCTTCGACGACCTGGTCGCTGCCGGTGTCCCGACGTCGTGACCCGGCGCGGGTCGGGGGCGCACGTCAGCGGTTGGCGGCCACCACGGCGAGCACCTCGTCGTGCAGGAGGCCGTTGCTGCTGAGGGCGCTCCCGCCCGCGGCGGTGCGTTCACCCATCAGCGAGGTGAACCGTCCACCGGCGGCCTCGACCAGGGCCTTGACCGCGACGAGGTCCCACAGGTTGACCTCGGCCTCGAGCGCGACCTCGGTGCTGCCCGATGCGACCAGGCAGTGCTGCCAGAAGTCGCCGTAGCCGCGCTGCCGAGCGCTGCGGGCGGACAGATCCGCGACCAGGTCACCGTGGCCGTTGGCGCGGAAGTAGTCGATGCCGCCGAACGCCACCTCGGCGTCGGCGAGCCGATCGATCGTGCTGACCTCGATCGGCCGGCCGTTGTGATCGGCGCCCTCCCCCACCACGCCGCTCCAGCGTGACCCGAGCGCCGGCGCGCTGACGACCCCGAGCACGTCGTCGTCGTCGATGCGCAACCCGATCAGCGTGGCGAAGACGGGGTTGCCCTTGACGAAGTTGGTCGTGCCGTCGATCGGGTCGATGACCCAGGTCGGAGCAGCGGCCGGGCCGTCGAGCCCGTCCTCCTCCCCCAGCACCGCGTGCTCGGGGAAACGCGACCGGATCGCGGCCCGCAGCGTCCGCTCGACGTCGACGTCGACTGCGGTCACCCAGGTGCCGTCGGCCTTGGTGTCGGCCGCCTGGCGGCCACCGAAGGCGGCGGTGGTGCGGGTGTCGGCGAGTGCGGCGAGTTCATGCGCGAACGCGAGCTCGTCGGCGAACCGACTCACCAGTCGAACGACATGTCGTCGAAACGCAGGATGATGTCGTTGGGTTGCACGGTGAGGGTGACCTCCTCGCGCGGCACCCACAGCGGGATGCACGGTCCCTGCCCGGCGTGTCCCATCAGGCAGATCTGCAACTGCCCGTCCTCGTCGAGGCCGATGATCTGACGGGCGTAACTGAGCAACTCGTGGAACTCGGCACCGCCGGCGCGACGCTTCTGGAAGGCCATCGCCCAGCGCGACTCGGAGCGGCCGTAGTTGGCGATGACCTGGTTCACGTTGAGCTTGGTGATGCCGTTGAGGGAACGGACCGTCTTGAGCGCCTTGTCGGCCTTCGGGGTCTTGCCGACCCGAACCGCCGCGTCCGGCGTGGCCAGACGACCGGGAAGGTCGTCGAGTTCGAAGTTGCCGGCGGCCTGCGCGGCCTTCTGGCGCTCGACGGGGACCTGGACCTCGATCTTGGTGGCCACCTGGGAGTTCCTTTGCGAGCCTGGACGTGACCACCCAGCGTAGCCCGCCGTGTCCGCGCCGGCCGACGGCCGCGAACGTG
>JAGXST010000152.1 GCA_018335555.1 Actinomycetota bacterium
GCGATGCTGCTGGTCCTGGTCGCGAGCTTCGCCTGGGCGGCGGGATCGCTGCGCAGCCGGCTCGCCGACGCGCCCGCGCGGCCGCTGGTCGCCGCCGCGATGGAGATGCTCGGCGCCGCGCTGGTCTTCGCGCTCATCGCCGTCGGTACGGGCGAGGCGGCCCGGGTGCAGTGGTCGCAGATCGACAGCGGCAGCCTGCTCGCCCTCGGCTACCTCACCACGGCCGGCTCGCTGGTCGCCTTCACCGCCTACAGCTGGCTGATGCGCAACGCCTCGCCGACACTGGTCGGCACCTACGCCTACGTCAACCCGGTCGTCGCCGTGCTGCTCGGTTGGGCGTTCGCAGGCGAACTCGTGACCGGCCGCACCCTGCTGGCGGGCGCCATCATCGTCGTGTCGGTCGTGTTGCTCATCACCGGCCGACCGGGCGAGCCGGTCCCCGCGCAGGCCACCTCGGGTGGTGACGTGTTCGCGGGCCGACAGCGTCGACGTCGGCCGCTGCGTCCGCGCATAGGGTTGGCCTCGGTCGCACGAGGTGCCAGGCGCGAAGCGGCCGCGGGCCTGGAGGGCGACGCCGTCCGGGACGTCGTGTGATGCGTGACCGCCACCCCGCCAGCCGCCCATGGCCCCGCGTCGACGCGGTCTGCGTCGCCACCTGCGTGCCGACCCGGCACAGCAGCGCCGGCGTCACCGCCATCGACAAGCGGCCCGTGGACGGTCCCGTGCTTGCGGGCACGCTCGGGCTGGCCGGCGACGAGCAGGGCGACACCGAACACCACGGCGGCGTCGACCAGGCGCTCTACGTCTACGCGGGGCAGGACGCCGACTTCTGGGCTGGCGAACTCGGGCATGACGTCCCGGCCGGTTCGTTCGGCGAGAACCTGCGCGTGAGCCACCTCGAGGTGTCGGGTGCCCGTATCGGCGAGATCTGGCGCATCGGCGCCTGCACCGCGCAGGTCACCGCGCCCCGCATCCCGTGTCGGACGTTCGCCGCGTTCTGGGACGTGCCCGACCTCGTGCGCCGCTTCCTCGACGTCGGTCGTCCCGGCGCCTATCTGCGCGTCCTCGTCCCGGGTCCGATCCAGGCGGGAGACCTGATCGAGGTCGTCGAACGCCCCGATACGGACGTCAGCGTCGGAGACGTCGCACGCATCCGGACGCGCGACCTCGGCGAAGCCCACCGCCTCCACGGCCTGCCCGGGCTCGCCGGGCGGGTGGCGGCCTGGGCCGACCAGCGGGTCGGGCAGCCCTCCACCGGCTGATCGGCCCGCGTGGGCGCTGGTCGACCGGCGCGCAGGTTCAGCTTCACTTCGAGGTGTGCGTGCCGATGTCTCGAACCGACCCGGGGCTGGGATCGGACATGCAGGTGCTCCCGCAGATCGGGACGCGAGCGGAGACGTCGCAGGACCGGCGGCAGCGCGCCCGTGCACTGGCGACCCTGTTCGGGGCCGGGGCGCTCGTCTCGACCGTGATCGTGCTCTCGGTCGGCGGGCGGCCCGTCCCGGGTTGGGAACACCTCGACGTGGTCGCGATCCTCGTCACCATCGTGCTGGCCCTCGGTTCGTGCGGGCTCCTGCTGCTCGCCGGCCACCGGATCGGCCCGCGCCTGCTCGCTGCCCTCACGGCGGCCGGCACGCTGCTCATCGGCGCCTGTCAGTACTACGCCGGCGGAGGCCGGGGCACGGCCGCGTACGCGATGCTGTACGTGTGGGTGGTCCTGCACCCGGCGATGTACTTCGGCGCCCGGGTCGTCGCGGCCCACCTCGCGCTGACCGTGCTCGTGCAGGGCAGCGTGCTCGTGCTGCTCGGCGAGTCGGCCGGTCTGGTCCCTCAGATCGCGCTCACCAGCGGGACCCAACTCGCGGCCGCCATCGCGATCGGTGCCCTGGCGAGCCAGTTGCGTGCCCTGGCCGACACCGACCCGCTCACGGGCCTCGGCAACCGGCGCGTCGTCGACCGGGTCCTCGCCTACGAGTTCGCGCTGGCGGCCCGCAACCCCGGCCGCAGCACCTGTGTCGCGATGCTCGACCTCGACGGGTTCAAGCTGTTCAACGACGAGCACGGACACCAGGCCGGCGACGACCTGCTGGCCGCACTCGCCGTGGTCTGGCAGGACCACGCCCGCCGCATCGACACGTTGGCCCGCACCGGCGGCGACGAGTTCATGCTCGTGCTGCCGGCCTGCGACCTCGTCGAGGCCCGCACGATCGTCGAGCGGCTGCTGGCGAGCACACCTCGCGGGGCCGGCGCGTCAGCGGGCATCGCGGCCTGGGACGGCGTCGAGTCGGCCGTGGCGTTGATCCGTCGGGCCGACGCAGCGCTGTATCGGGCCAAGGTCGATGGCACCGTGGTGCTGGCGCCGCCGCCCGGCGCCGACCACGTCGCGATGGCCCCCCGCCCCGCCGACGACGCCTGAGCGTCAGCGGCCCTTCGGGTGCCAGACGGTCTTGGTCTCGCAGAAGGCCACGATCCGGCGGGGACCGTTGGGAGCGGCCGTCCAGTCCGGCTCGGCGTCCGGGACCTTCAGCACGCGCTTGACGTTCTCGGCTGCGAGCTTCTGCAACTCGGCCGTGTCACGTCCGGCCATACCCGACAGGTCCAGGGCGTTGACGTCGAGGTGGCCCGCCAGTACCGGAGCGAGCTCGTCGGTCAGCCCGGTCAGGACGTTGATGACGCCGCCGGGGACGTCGGAGGTGGCCAGCACCTCGCCGAGCGTGATCGCCGGCAGCGGACGCTGTTCGCTGGCGACGACCACGACGGTGTTGCCGCTGACGATGATCGGTGCGACGACCGAGACGAAGCCGAGCAGCGACGACCCCTGCGGCGCGAGCGCGGCCACGACGCCGGTCGGCTCGGGGACCGAGATGTCGAAGTAGGGACCGGCGACGGGGTTGGTGGTGCCGTGCACGGCCTGGAACTTGTCCGACCACCCCGCGTACCAGACCCAGCGGTCGATGGCGGCGTCGACCTGGGTGGCGGCCTTCTTGTCGGTCAGCCCCTCGACCTGCGCCAGCTCCTCGGCGAACTGGGCCTTGCGGCCCTCGAGGATCTCCGCGACCCGGTACAGGACCTGGCCACGGTTGTAGGCGGTGGCGCCTGCCCAGCCGGGCTGCGCCTTGCGGGCGGCGACGACGGCGTCGCGGACGTCCTTGCGCGAGGCGCGGGCCGCATTGGCGACGAACCTGCCCTTGGCGTCGGCGATCTCGTACGTGCGGCCGGACTCCGAGCGCGGGAAGGCCCCACCGACGTAGAGCTTGTAGGTCTTTCGGACGTCGAGGCGGGTGGCCATCAGTAGTCCTCCTGCTCGAGGTAGGCCGCCAGGCCGTGGATGCCGCCCTCGCGGCCGAAGCCCGACTCCTTGTAGCCACCGAACGGGCTGGTGGGGTCGAAGCGGTTGAAGGTGTTGGCCCACACCACGCCGGCGCGGAGCTGGTCGGCCATCCACAGGATCCGGGAACCCTTCTCGCTCCACACGCCGGCCGACAGCCCGTAGGGGGTGTTGTTGGCCTTGGCGACCGCCTCCTCGGCGGTGCGGAAGGTCAGCACGCTCAGCACCGGCCCGAAGATCTCCTCCTGGGCGATGCGCGAGGACTGGCCGACCTCGGTGAACACGGTCGGTGCGAACCAGAAGCCCTTGTCGGGCAGCTCGCACGCGGGGGACCAGC
>JAGXST010000153.1 GCA_018335555.1 Actinomycetota bacterium
GGCGACTGGGCCGCGGAGGTCGGCACCACGACCTTCTTCCCCGAGGTGTCGATCGTGTTCGAGGTGACCGCACCCGACGAACACCACCACGTACCACTGCTGCTCAGCCCCTTCGGCTACAGCACGTACCGAGGGAGCTGACATGACCGCCGCCATGGGCGACAACCGCTACGGCAAGTCCGGCATCCGCCTGGCCACGGTCCAGCGCGACGGCGACACGCACACCTTCACCGACCTCGAGATCGAGATCCGCCTGGCGGGCGACTTCGGTCCGGTCCACGTCGAGGGCGACAACTCGCCGGTGCTGACCACCGACACGATGCGCGGCACCTGCTACGCGCTGGCCCGCGACGGCATCGACAGCCCGGCCGCCTTCGCACGGCGCCTGGCGTCGCGGCTGCTCGACGCCTCGCCGTCCGCCACGCGGGTCTGGGTCCGCGTCTTCTCGTTCCCGTGGGAGCGTGTCGAGGTCGACGGCGCTCCCCACCGGCACACGTTCCGCCCGGCGGCCGGCGGCCAACCGGTCGTCACCCTCGTCCGGGAACGTGACGGCGAACCGGTCGTGATGGGCGGCGTGCGCGGCGCCCGCGTGCTCAAGACGACCGGGTCGGCGTTCTCGGACTTCCGACTCGACGAGTACACGACCCTGCCGCCGACCCGCGACCGGATCATGGCGACCACGATGGACGCGACGTGGGGAACCACGGCCGGCGCCGACCTACAGGCGCTCGCGCAGGCCGTGCCCGCCACGGCCCTCGCCCGCTTCGCCACCCATGACGAGAGCGAATCGGTCCAGCACACGTTGTACGCGATGGGGCGGGCCGTCATCGAGACGCATCCCGAGGTGACCTGGATCCGTTTCGTGCTCCCCAACGAGCACCACATCCTGGTCGACCTCACGCCCTACGGGCTCGACAACCCGAATGAGGTGTTCCTGGTCGGCGACCGGCCCTTCGGCGTCATCGAGGGCACGGTGGTCCGCGACGGTCACACCGCCGAGGTCGGCTGGTGACGGCCGACCCCCGCCTCGGCACCGACGACGTCGAGCGGCTGCTCGCCGGGGTCGAACAGGCCGACGCTGAGGCGCGGCGCGCCTGGCCGGGCACGCCGCAGACGCGCCAACCCGTGCAGGTCTACTACGTATCCGCCGACCGGGTCGGTGGGTCGACGGTCGCCGACGCCGGTGCCGTGGCCGCGCGGCTGCTCGACGCCCACGCGGGGGACGGCCCCACGCTGCTCGCGGCCTGCGGCATCGATGGACTTCCCGACGACGTGGCCGACCGGGTCCGCGACCGGGTCGGCGCGAAGCTCGCCGACCAACCGCTCGAGGACCTGCGCGTCGACTTCGAGGACGGCTACCTCGGCCGCGACCAGGCGACCGAGGCCGCGGACGCGACCCGGACGGGAGGGGCCGTGGCCGAACTGCTCGCCCGCGACGACGCCCCGCCATTCGTGGGTCTGCGGGTCAAGTCGTTCACGGACGGCCTCGCACGCCGCAGCGTCGCGACCCTCGACCGGTTCCTCGCCGCCCTGCTCGACGGGACCGGCGGCGCGCTGCCGGCCGGGTTCGCCGTCACCTTTCCCAAGATCGTCGCCGTCGCGCACGTGGCCGCATTCGTCGACGTGCTCGACGCCCTCGAGACCGCCTACGGCCTGGCCGCCGGCAGCCTGCGCTTCGAGGCCCAGATCGAGACCACCCCGTCGGTCCTCGGACCCGACGGCCGCGTCGCACTCCGCGACCTCCGCGACGCCGGCGCGGGCCGGATGTGTGCCGCCCACGTCGGGGTCTACGACTACTCGGCCGGGCTCGGGCTGCCACCCGCCGAGCAGCGCCTGGACCACCCCGCCCTCGACGCGGCGCGTCACCTGCTGCAGATCTCCTTCGCCGGAAGCGAGGTGCGCCTGTCCGACGGCTCGACCAACGCGGTGCCGGCCGACGACGGCGAGGCGGAGGTCCGGCGGGTCTGGCAGCGGCACTCCGGCGACGTGCGCCACTCGTTGCGTCACGGGTTCGTGCAGGGCTGGGACCTGCACCCCTCCCACCTCGTGTCGCGCTACACGACCGTGTACGCCGACCTGCTGCGCGACCTGGACGACGTGCTGGACCGGCTCGCCGCATGGCACGGCGGCAGCTCGGCCGCCGGCGTGATGGACGAGCCGGCCACCGTGCGCGCGATGCTGCACCAGGTCCAGCGCGCCGTCGACTGCGGCGCGATCGACCCGTCCGAGGTCGCCCGGCGGATCGGCGCCACCGTCGAGCCGCGTCCCGCGGTGCGCTGAGGATTCGTCGCTCAGCTAGGAGCGCGACGCCTCGACGGGCGGCCCATGTGCCACCGGGCGTTTCCGGGCGTATCCACACGATGCGGTCGAGGGAGACCGTCACGGTCGGATGAGACCGTCACCGATGACGGTGTGGCTCGACCGAGCACGGCAGGGCCGACCGGGCTGAGCGGCGCTCCGCCGGGGGTGTCGCGGGTCTACGGTGTCGGTCTTTCAGCGAGGGAGTCGGACCGATGACGGACATCGCGACGGTCGAGGCCGCCGGACTCCAGGTGGACCCGGTCCTGCACCGGTTCGTCGAGGACGAACTGTTGCCCGGCAGCGGTGTCGACGCCGCACGGTTCTGGCCCGGCCTGGCCGACCTCGTCGAACGGTTCACGCCACGCAACCGCGACCTGCTGGCCGTCCGCGACGACCTGCAGCGACAGATCGACGGCTGGCACCGCGAGCGCCGGAACGACGTCCACGACCACGCCGCCTACCGCGCCTTCCTCGACGAGCTCGGCTACCTGCAGCCCGATCCGGCCGATCTGCGGATCCCCGACGCCGACGTCGACCCGGAGATCGGCAGCATCGCCGGGCCGCAACTGGTGGTCCCGGTCTCCAACGCCCGCTACGCCGTCAATGCCGCCAACGCCCGCTGGGGCTCGCTCTATGACGCCCTGTACGGCACGGACGCGCTGGGGGACCAACCGCCGGCCGGTCCCTACGACCCGGCCCGCGGGGCCAGGGTGGTGGCCTGGGCGCGGGACTTCCTCGACGCGGCCGTCCCACTCGACGGGGCCGGGCACGGCGAGGTCACCGCGTATGCGGTGCGCGACGGTGCCCTGGTGGCGACCACGCACGACGGCGCCGACGTCGCCCTGCGCGACCGCGACGCATTCCTCGGCCACGTCGGTGCCGCAGACGCGCCCGACGAGATCCTGCTCGAGCACCACCGGCTCGGGATCCGCCTGGTCGTCGACCGCGAGCACCCGGTCGGCGCCGGTTACCCGGCCGGCCTCGCCGACGTGAAACTCGAGGCCGTCGTCACGGTGATCATGGACGCCGAGGACTCGGTGGCCGCCGTCGACGCCGCCGACAAGGTGGCGGTCTACCGCAACTGGCTCGGCCTGATGCGCGGCGAGTTGACCGCCGAGGTGGCCAAGGACGGGCGGACCTTCACCCGCCGCCTGGAGCCCGACCTGGTCTTCACCGGCCCCGACGGCGACGAGTTGCGCCGGCGCCGCCGTGCCCTGCTGTTGGTCCGAAACGTCGGGCCGCTGATGACCACGCCGGCGATCCGCGACCGCCACGGTGACGAGGTGTTCGAGGGACTGCTGGACGCCGCGTTCACCGTCCTCGCCGCCCGCCACGACCTGCAGCGCGACGCTGCCGCGCGCAATTCGACGGTCGGCGCCGTGTACGTGGTCAAGCCGAAGCTGCACGGCCCCGACGAGGTCGCGTTCACCGACGAGGTGTTCGCAGCCGTCGAGGCGATGCTCGACCTGCCGGCCAACACGGTGCGGCTCGGGCTGATGGACGAGGAACGTCGGACGTCGGCCAACCTCCCCGCCTGCATCGCGGCCGCCGGCGCCCGGCTGGCATTCATCAACACCGGCTTCCTCGATCGCACCGGTGACGAGATGCACACCGCCATGGAAGCGGGCGCCATGGTGCGCAAGGCCGACATGAAGGCCCAGCCGTGGCTGCAGGCCTACGAGGACCGCAACGTCGACGTGGGCCTCGCCGCCGGGCTGCGGGGCCGGGCCCAGATCGGCAAGGGCATGTGGGCGGCTCCGGACCGGATGGCGGCGATGCTCGACGAGAAGGTGGGCCACCCGATGGCCGGCGCGAGCTGCGCCTGGGTGCCCTCACCGACCGCCGCGACACTGCACGCCACCCACTACCACCGGGTCGACGTCGAGGCCCGCCAGCAGGAGTTGGCCGGGCGG
>JAGXST010000154.1 GCA_018335555.1 Actinomycetota bacterium
AGCCAAGGGCGCCCGCGACCGTGGCGACACGGCCAGGGGCGAGCGGGAGACCTCCAGGCAGGACAAGGCCAAGCAGCACGACAACGCCAAGGCCGACCGCGCCAAGGCGGACAGCCAGACCAAGAAGCACGACAAGGCCAAGGCCGACCGCGCCAAGGCCGACACCCGCAACGACAAGACCCGGGCCGACCAGGCCAGGCACGACGGCGAGAAGGCCGACCGTGCCAGGGCCGCCGAGGTCCGCGGGGACAAGGCCGCTTCCGACAAGCCCCGCAGCGACAGCCGCCCGTCGGCGGATGCCCGCGGCGAGAACGGTGGACCCTGGAACGTCAAGGCGACGCTGTGCCACGCCACCTCGTCCGAGACCAACCCCTACGTGCTGATCACCGTCTCCCACAAGTCCATCGTCAAGGGCACCGGTCACGGTGGGCACGGCGACGACATCATCCCGCCCTTCACCTACCGCCCGAGCCGCGATGCCGCTCCGGTCGAGTACCCGGGCAAGAACTGGGACGACGAGGGTCAGGCCGTGTTCGCAGCCGGCTGCAGCGTCGAGGGTGACGAGGTCGCCGCCGACGCCTACGACCGTGACAAGGACCGTGACAAGGACGGCGACGACGTCGCAGGCGACGCCATCGACCGCGACCGCGGCCGTTGGAACGTCAAGGCGACGCTGTGCCACGCCACCGGCTCCGAGACCAACCCCTACGTCATGATCACCGTCTCGCACAAGTCCATCGTCAAGGACGCCGGTCACGGGTCGCACGACGACGACATCATCCCGCCCTTCGCCTACCAGCCCCACCGCGGTGCCGAGTCGGCCATCTACCCGGGCCTGAACTGGGACGCCGAAGGCCAGGAACTGTTCGCCAACGGCTGCGTCGTGACGACGGACGACGACGTCGCCGGCATCGGTGAGGACCGCGACGAGACCGGCGCCGACACCGACGGCACCGACACCGACGGCATCGACACCGACGGCGACGAGGTCGCCGGCATCGGTGAGGACCGCGACACCGACGGCACCGACACCGACACCGACACCGACGGCACCGACACCGACGGCACCGACACCGACGGCACCGACACCGACGAGGTGCTGGGCGTCGTGATCGACGACGACGCGGCCGAGGGCGACGACACCGTCGCCGACACGGTCGCCGACGACACCGCCACCGCCACCGAGGCGGACGTGCTGGCGGACACCGAGGTCCAGGCCGCTCAGAGCTCCGACGAGGAGCAGTCCGCGGGCGTCCTGGCCATGACCGGCGGTTCCCTGCTGGTCCTGCTCATCGCAGGCCTGGCGTCCCTGTTCGCCGGTACCGGTCTGCTGCGTCGCCGTAGCTGACCTCTCTCGAGCAACACGGGGGCGGGCCTTCCCTGGGCCCGCCCCCACTCGTGTCCCGTCCCCTCGCCCTGGTGCACACGACCTGTGAAGGTGCAATCGGGTGCAGGCACCGGCCCGGCTTCACAGGTCGAGCGGGTTGTGGACCTGCAGGCGTCGCGCTTGATCGGCCATCACCTCGCGGACCAGGGCGACGAATGCCGGCCAGCCGTCGCCGAGGTCCTCGACGGTCATGCGTACGAAGCGCCAGCCGTCGGGAAGCAGTGCCAGCTCGTTGCTCCGGCGGACGTCGTTGCGCAACTGCCGGCGCGTTGCGTGGAACCCCATCGAGTCGCACTCGATACCGAGCCGGAGCAGTGCGCTGCCGAGATCGAAGTGCATCGTGTGGCCGTCCGTGCAGACCACCTGTACCTGGCCGCGGTCGAGGGGGATGCCTGCCGCGACGAGCCGTTCACGGGCCTCGAGCTCGGGCGGCGAGTCGGTGCGGCCGGCCGCCTGCAGCCGGTGCAGCGCCCCGACCACGTTGCCGCGCCCCGGATAGCGCGGATGCCGTTCCAGGTCACCCTCGAGGGCATCGAGATCCAGATGCCGTCGCTGCGCCAGGTCGATGACGATCTTCGTCAGGCGCTGCGCCGTGACGTGCCCTGCCAGGTCGCGCACCAGCCACGTCGCGGCCACGACCGGGAGGTCGAGATCCCCGACGCGTCGGATCGCCTCGTCGTCGAAGGCACGACATCGAACGGGGCGGAACCTCCCGTCGCGGCACGGTGCGCGGTCCGCGGAGACCGCGACCTCGACAGCCGTCGGCCAAGCGCGGCCTACCCCGTAGGCGGCCAGCGCCGACCACCGGATCAGCGCCGCGGGACTCGGCGCGTCGGGAAGGGGGCCGCCTGCTCGGGCGAGCGCCGCGAGGGCCTGGTACCCGGCCGAGCGCGGCGTCCCTGGGGGTGCCACGACGCTCGGGTACGGCAACCACCAGCCCTCGCGCTGCGCCCGTGCCCGGACCGTCGCACCGCGAAAGCCGCTGACGGACGCCGCGACACCGACGTGCACGGGTCCGTGCACGGTCTGGCAGTACGCGAAGAGATCGGCCCACATGGTCGTACCGTGCCACCCGCGGCCAGATCGGCCGGTGCGGGATCCCAAACCCTGTGGACAGCCGCACCCGTGAAGCTGCAACCGTGTGCAGAACCGGTGCGGGCTTCACGGGTCGTGGGCACACCACCGGCGAGCGACACGGCGGAGGCCCCGCTGTCGCCAGCGGGGCCTCCGAGGTGCTGCGGGTGGTGCCGTGGTACGGGTGTTGCGGTCGTACGACGCTACGGGGTGGCCGGACTCAGAAGTCCATGCCGCCCATGCCGCCCATGCCGTGGTCGTGACCGCCGCCTTCGCCGCCACCACTGGCCGGCTCGGGCTTGTCGGCGATGAGCGCCTCGGTGGTCAGCAGCAGGCCGGCGATCGACGCGGCGTTCTGCAGCGCCGACCGCGTGACCTTGGACGGGTCGATGATCCCGGCCTTGATCAGGTTCTCGTACTCGCCGGTGAGCGCGTTGAGACCGTGACCCGGCTCCATGGTGCGCACCTTCTCGACGACGACGGAGCCCTCGAGGCCCGCGTTCGACGCGATCCAGTACAGCGGAGCGGACAGTGCCTTGCGGATGATGCGAGCACCAGTGGCCTCGTCACCCTCGAGCTCGAGCTTGTCGAGGCCTGCCTCGGCCTGCAGCAGGGCCGCGCCACCACCGGCGACGATGCCCTCTTCGACGGCCGCACGCGTCGCGGACAGGGCGTCCTCGATGCGGTGCTTGACCTCCTTGAGCTCGGTCTCGGTGGCTGCGCCGACCTTGACCACGGCGACGCCGCCGGAGAGCTTCGCGAGGCGCTCCTGGAGCTTCTCGCGGTCCCAGTCGGAGTCGGTCTTGTCGATCTCGGCCTTGATCTGGTTGACGCGACCGGTGATGTCGTCGGACGAACCGGCGCCCTCGACGATCGTGGTCTCGTCCTTGGTGATGACGACCTTGCGGGCGCGGCCGAGCAGGTCGAGGGTGGCGGACTCGAGCTTGAGACCGACCTCCTCGGAGATGACCTGGCCACCGGTCAGGATCGCGATGTCCTGCAGCATGGCCTTGCG
>JAGXST010000155.1 GCA_018335555.1 Actinomycetota bacterium
CGGCACGGCCTGCTCGCCGTGCAGCGGCTCGACGAGTCCTACGACCGGCTCGTGCGCGGGTTCGTCAAGACGATCGAGGTCAAGGACCTCTACACCCGCGGTCACTCCGAGCGCGTCGCCGAACTGTCGGTGCACGTCGCCGAGGAACTCGGTGTGCCCTACGACCAGCGGCGCCTGACGCGCTACGCCGCCCTGCTCCACGACGTGGGCAAGGTCGGCGTCCCGCTGTGCATCATCAACAAGCCGGGGCCACTCGACGACGACGAGTTCGGCCAGATGAAGCAGCACCCGAGCATCGGTGCCGAGATCCTGCGCGACATCGACTTCCTCGAACCGGCCATCGACATCGTGCGCTTCCACCACGAGCGACTCGACGGAGGGGGCTACCCGCACGGCATCGACGAGGCCGGGCTGTCCGACATCGTGCGCATCGTCACGGCCGTCGACGCGTTCGATGCCATGACGTCCACGCGCTCGTACCGGCGGGCCCTGTCCGTCGCCGCCGCCGTCGACGAACTGCGCCGGTGCACGGGCACGCAGTTCGACCCGAGAATGGTCGAGGCCCTGGCACGGGTCGTCGACCGCATCGACTGGCAGCCGACCACCGAGTTCGCCAGCGCCGAACACCTTCACGGCCAGGAGATCCCGCTGGGCACCGCCGAGGAGCGCCTGGCGGGTGGGGGCATGACGTGACCGGCCGTGACCGGCGTGCCCTGCAGGTCCTGGCCGCCTTCCTGACCCTCGTCCTCGGCTCCCTGTGGTGGCTGGTCCCCGGGCCGGAGCCACGGACCCGGCTGCTGACCGTGGTGCTGTTCGCCTCGGCGGCGGCCATCGCCGAACTGCACCCGATCCGCCATCGTCACGGGGACCCGGTCCCGGCTGCGCTCGCCGTCGTCGGCGCTGCGGCCATCCTGGGGATGTCGCCCGTCGCCGGTGCGATCATCGCCGGACTCGGCTGGGGGGTTGCCCGCGCGGTCGACCGCGACCTGAACCAGCCACACGGCATCCTCGTCCGCGTCGCCGCCGGCTGGGCCCTCAGCGGCGTCGCCACCCTGGGTGCCTGGGCCCTGCCGCTGCAGTTCACCGGCCGCGTGGCCGACGGGCTCTCTGCCGCAGAGCTGCGCATCGGGGCGGCGCTCGCCGTGTCGCTGGCCATCCTGCTCGGCATCCCTGCCGTCTGGGCCGTGGGCCGACTCCGAGGCCGTTGGCGTTTCGTGGCCAAGCGGATCGCCGAGGCGATCCGCTCGACCTGGCTGATCAGCCTGGCCATCACCTCGACGGCCGTGCTCGGCGCCCTCGTCCACCCCGTGCTCGACCACTGGACGTTGCCGACGATGCTGCTGCCGCTGCTCGCTGCCCGCATCGGCCTCGACCGCTACGCCGTTGCTTCACGCGCGTACGACCAGACCATCCGCGCCATGTCTCGGCTTCCGGAGCACCTCGGCAGTGTCACGGCCGACCACGGCGTGCGTGTGGCCGAGCTCGCACACGAGGTCGGCCTCGAACTCGGCCTCGACGCGGGCACGCTCGGCGACCTCGAACACGCCGCGCACCTGCACGAGCTCGGACGTGTCGCCATCGAACGCGACGCCGGCCAGGCGGGTGGACGGCGCGCCCTGGCGGAAGCGGGCGCCACGGTCATCGCCGAGGCCACGGCCTCGCTGGACCGCGCGGCGCGCATCGTCGCCGCCCACGGCGAGCCGACCCTGGCACATCCGCACGACGTGCGTATCCCTGCGCGCATCATCGCCGCCTGCTGCGAGGCGGATCGCTACGACGCCGACCTGCGTCGTGCCGGGCAGCGAGACGAACTGGTGGTCCGGCTGGTCCGCGAGGTCGGCGACCTCGAGGTGGTCGGTGCACTGGCACGTGTCCTGGACCGTCACGTCTTCGCGTCACGCTAACGTCGCGTCGTCAGTGCGGGTCGGGCTGGTCGGCCGTCACGTCGGTCGGCATGGGCCAGGTCATCAGCCGATGGGTCAACGGGATCAGACCGATCGCGAGCAGGATGTCGCCCACCGAGATGATCGAGCGCAGTGGCGGGACGGGGATGACGTCGGCCAGCCACGGCAGCCGCGTCGACGCGTCGAGCAGGATGTGCTTGCCCGGCGGCACCTCGACGTCACCGATCCCCAGCGCGGCGATCGCCTCGGGTGACACGGGCATGGCCCCGTTCGCCGCCATCACGAGGGCGTTGGCGGCCAGGCCGGCGGCGACGAGGACCAGACCGGGCAGGTGACGGTTGACCACGACCCAGGCCACGACGAACAGTTGGCTGGTCGCCAGCAGACCGTAGGTCCACCACACATCAGGGGTGAGCCACCCGCGGGCGGCGGCGAGGTCCACCCCGACCTGCAGCACGACGCCGAGCGCCAGCAACCAGCCGTGGTGCAGCGGTGCGGCCGCGATGTTGCGCATGCGACCGCCGCGGACGTAGGAGACCGCGATGGCGAGCAGCACCACGGTGACGACGAATGGCATGGACAGGCCCCGGGCATGGATCGCGACATGGTGCCATGCGCGACCCGGTCCGCCCGCCAGGTGCCCGCGCGGCTACGCTCGGCGGCATGAGTGACCAATCGAAGCGTGGATCCCAGGGCGGCGGCCGAGACGGCCGCCGTGGTGGTGGCGGGCGCAGCGGGGGCGGTGGCCAGCAGCGCGCCGCGGGCGGTGGCCAGCAGCGTCAGGCCAGCGGCTCGGGGCAACGACGCGGTGGCAAGCCCCAGGTGCCCGAGAACGACAAGGTCACCCAACTCGCCGGGCCGCTCGAGCGCGTGCTCAAGCGCCTGCCCGAGACCCAACGGCGCGTGCTCGAGTTGCGCATGGGGCTGACCGACGGGCACCCGCACGACCTCGCCGACACGGCCCGCGAACTCGGCCTGTCGATGAGCGAGGCGCGCGACATCGAAAAGCGTGCCTTCGAGCACATCCGCGAGGCTGTACCGCTGCAGCAGCTGCAGCGGTTCCTGCCCAAGTAGCGCTGCGTGTCCTCCCTCCAGGACCTGGTCGAGGAGCACGGCGGGCTCTACGGCGCCGCCGTCGACACGCTCCAGGCGATCGTCTCGGACTGGCAGATCCTCGCCGACCTGTCGTTCGCCGACCTGCTGATGTTCTGCCGTGACCCGGGCAGCGGCGACCTCACGGTGGTCGCGCAGATGCGGCCCTACACGGCGCAGACCATCTACTACGACGACCTGGTCGGCACGGTCTACAGCCCGACCGACCGCGTGGCCGTCCAGCGCGCCTTCGACGAGGGCCACATCGTGCGCGACGGCGAGCCCGACTGGTCGACGGGCGTTCCCGTGCGCGAGGAGGCGATCCCGGTGCCCTACGAGGGCGAGGTGATCGCCGTCGTCACGCGCGAGGCGAACCTGTCGATGGTGCGGGCACCGTCGCAGCTCGAGCTGACCTACCTGCAGGTCGCCAACGAGCTGTCGAACATGCTCGCCGAGGGCTCGTTCCCGTTCCCCGGCGAGGACCCCGAACGTGAGCTCGCCCCACGGGTCGGCGACGGACTGCTGCGGGTCGACCCGAGCGGCACCGTCGTCTACGCCTCACCGAACGCGATCAGCGCCTACCGGCGGCTCGGCGTGGTCGACAACATCCTGGCCCGCAACCTCGCCGACTTCGACCTCGACGACGAGGCGGTGCTCGAGGCACTCGCCGACGGCGAACCGCTCGAGTCCGAGGTCGAGGCGCGTGGCGCCGTCGTCCTGCGCCGGCTGCTGCCGCTCACGCGCGACCATCACGTGCTCGGCGGTCTGATGCTGGTACGTGAGGTCACCGAGTTGCGGCGTCACGAGCGGCTGCTGCTCTACAAGGACGCCACGATCCGCGAGATCCACCACCGGGTCAAGAACAACCTGCAGACGGTCGCGTCGCTGCTGCGCCTGCAGTCGCGGCGGCTGACCTCCGAGGAGGCCCGCGAGGCGCTCGGCGAGAGCGTGCGGCGCATCTCGTCGATCGCGCTGGTCCACGAGACGCTGTCGCAGGACTCGCGGCAGCGGGTCAGCTTCGACAAGGTCGCCCAGCGGCTGATCGAGATGCTCGCGACCGGCCTGACCGACCCGGAGCGCCCGGTGCGGATGCTGCTCGACGGCACCGCCGGTGAGCTGCCGGCCGAGGTCGCGACGCCACTGGCGTTGGTCCTCTCGGAGTTGTTGCAGAACGCCGTCGAGCATGCCTACCCCGACTCCGGCGGGGACATCGTCGTCGAACTCGAACGGCGTTCCGCCAGTCTGCACCTGGTCGTCCGCGACGACGGCGTCGGTGTGCCAGACGGCTGGACGCTCGACACGGGCGCGAACCTCGGCCTGCGGATCGCGGCGACCCTGGTCGAATCCGAACTCGGCGGGACGCTCGAGGTGTGCGCGCGGACCGACGGTGCCGGCACGATGTGCGAGCTACTGCTGCCCCTGCCCCGCTGACGCGGACAGGGACGGATCCTCGGCCCGGGCAGTAGTGACGACCTGAACCACGACGTACAGCACGAGGACGGTCACAACGACGGCGAGCGCGGCCGCTGCGACCGTACGTGGGCGGCTGCTCGGCGCAGGCTCGGTCGGCAGTTCGAGTCCGGGTACCCAACGTTCGACGACCCCGTCCGGGGAGCCGTCGAGTGCTGGCTCGCGTCCGGGCGGGGTCGTCAGAAAGGTCCGGGTCGGCATAATCGGTGCGGCCGCTGGGAGCGAAGCGGGGTCAGCTCGCCATCCGGCGGCGACGCTGACGGGCGCGCTTCAGGGTGCGGCGCTCGTCCTCGGTCAGACCACCCCAGATGCCGGCGTCCTGGTTGGTGGCCAGGGCCATCTCCAGGCACTGTTCGCGTACGTCGCAGCGGGCGCAGACCCGCTTGGCCGCGTCTGCCTGCTCGACCGCAGGACCGGTCGTCCCGATGGGGAAGAACAGTTCGGGGTCTTCGTCGATGCACGCGGCGCTGCTCCGCCAGTCCATGGGTAGCTCTCCCTGTCGGCGCGTTCGCCAAGCGGTCCCGGGCATGCCTCGGGACCGGACGACGCGAAGAAAACGTCGGGTGGGGTGGGGTGGGGGGTGTTCTGGGGCGGGAGTGTTCGTGGTGCGGCGGCCGCCAGGCGCGCCGGCACGGCTTGTGAACGATTTCTCGAACCCGGAAACCGGACCGTAACGATTTCGCGATACAAGTCAAGGGTTGGCGTGAAGGAGTGCTTGCAACTGCGTGCAGTCGAGCGGTCGACGCACAAGATCGGACCGAACGCGCGCACCGATGGCACGACCCCGACGTCGGTGTCAGATCCGGCCC
>JAGXST010000156.1 GCA_018335555.1 Actinomycetota bacterium
GCGCGTGGCCGAGGCCCTGCCCCACCCACCCACCGCCGTGCCGGCGGCCGACGACCTCCACCTCGATCCCGAGGTGTCGATCCTGGTCCCGGCCAAGGACGAGGTCGACTCGCTGGCGCAACTGGTCGCCGAGGTCACCGCCGCGATGGACACCGCCGTTCCCGGCCGTGACGCCGTCTGGCGCTGGGAGGTCGTGGTCATCGACGACGGCAGCGTCGACGGCTCGTGGGACGAGATCGAACGGCTCGCCCTCGCCGACCCCCGGGTCCGTGGCCTGAGGATGCGCCGTAACTTCGGCAAGTCCGCCGCCCTGGCCGCCGGCCTCGAGGCATCCCGCGGCCGCTACGTGGTCACGATGGACGCGGACCTGCAGGACGATCCCGCCGAGGTACCCGGGATGCTCGAACGACTCGAGTCCGGCGCCGACCTCGTCGCCGGCCACAAGGTCGAGCGTCGCGATCCGCTCGGCAAGCGACTGCCCTCGAAGCTGTTCAACGCGGTCACGAGCCTGACGACCGGGCTGAAGCTGCACGACCACAACTGCGGGCTGAAGGCCGGCCGGCGCGAGGTGTTCACCTCGACGCCGCTGTACGGCGAGATGCACCGCTACCTCGCCGCCATCAGCCACGCCCAGGGCTTCCTGGTCGTCGAACAACCGGTCAACCACCGCCCGCGTCAGCACGGCCGCTCGAAGTTCGGTCTCGAGCGCTACGCCCGCGGCGGCCTCGACCTGCTGACCGTGGTGACCCTGACCCGTTACAACCGGCGGCCTGCCCACCTGTTCGGCGGGCTCGGCCTCGTCCTCGGCGTCGTCGGGCTGGCGATCCTGCTCTACCTCACCGGGGTGTGGTTCCTCACCGACCAGGCCATCGGCGGACGACCGCTGCTGCTGCTCGGCGCGCTGCTGCTGGTCGTCGCGGTGCAGTTGGCCAGCGTCGGCCTGCTGGCCGAACTGCTCGTCCACCGCCAGGTCGCCGACGAGGACCCGCTGCGCCACGTCGTCGCCCGCGCCGAACCAGTGGGCCCGCTCGACACCTGAGCCCCCGGTTCCCTCCCCGTCCTCGCTACCGTGGGGTCATGGACGACAACGGTCTCGCCGAACGCATCCGGGCGGTGCTCGACGACGAGCCCGTCGCCTTCGCGTACCTGTTCGGCTCCGCCGCCCGTGGCGACACCCGGCCGACGGCGATGTCGACATCGCCGTCCAATTCGAGCCGTCGCTGACTGCGGACGATCGCTTCGACCCCGCCCTCCGCCTCGGCGCCGGGATCGAAGCCAGCCTGCCACGCGCCGTCGACCTCGTCGATCTGGACGAGGCGCCGCTTCGCCTCGCGGGCCGCATCGTGCAGGAACGCGTCGTTCTCACCGGGCATGACCGTCCAGAACGTGTCCGCTTCGAGACCCACATCTTCAAGCTGTACGTGGACTTCATGCACCATGCACGACAGCTCGACGAAGAACTGCTTGCTGCGATGGCCCGCGAGAGCATCTGATGGTCGACGACGATCGCGTGGTTGCAATCCTCCACGGTGACGTGATCGACCAACTCACCCGCTTTCGTTCGCAGGTTGCGGCTCGGGCGCTGGACGACCCAACCGGCTGACGAGGGCGAGGGCGAGGTCGCCGGCGGTGTGGATCACGCGCAGCACGATCGCGATCGAGGTCGCCGAGGTGGTGCCGACCATCGGTGCCAACGCGAGGACGAGTACCACCTCGCGGGCACCGACCCCCGCCGGTGCGGGCAGGAACAGCACGCCGACCGCCCAGGCCAACGCGAACCCGCCGGTCACCGCCGCGAACAACGGCCAACTTCCGCCATCGGTCTGCAGCGGTGCGGCGACCACGGCGGCACCGGCACCGTAGAAGGACCAGGTGACCAGCAGCAGCCCGGACGGCAGCGCGATGTCGCCCAGCGTCAACGGGGTGGGCAAGGGTGGTCTGCGCAGCAGCCGCAGCCCGAACGTGACGGCCCGGCCGAGCACCGGCGGCGCCAGGCCCAGCGCCATCACCGGCACCAGCGCGAACACCCACGGGTAGCGGGCCAACAGGTCGGTCGACGCCCACGGCAACAGCCCGGCCGCGACCAGCAGGCCGGTCAGCAGGTGCAGCGCGAGGAACAGCAGTGACCCGATCGCCATCCGTGAGGCGATCAGGCCGTGGCGGCGTGCCGCCTCGATCTGGGCCAGCACCGGCCACACCGCCCCGGGCAGGTACTTGCCCAACTGGGTGACGAAGAACACCCGCCGCCCCGCCGGCGACGACAGCCGCCCTGCCGTCGCCGCGACACAGGCGCGCCACACCTCACCGCTGACCAGCAGGCCGACCACCACCAGTGCGAAGCCGGCGAACGCACGACCGAAGCCGATGCTGCGCACCGCCGCGACGAACCCGTCGAGGTCGCGCGCGACCGCGAAGGCGCCCAGCGCGAACGCGACGGCGACCAGCGCGACGCGCAGCAGGTCGCGCCAGCGTTTCACGTCGAGCGGGCCGGGTTCACGGGCCGCAGGATCGCGGTCGAGGTCGGGAACGGCAGCGAGGGCGTGACGCCACGCAGCACGTGCGCGCGGGTGCCCGGCATCGACAGCGCCGGCGCGTAGCGCTTGCGTTCGACGTCGTCGAACACGATCGCGCCGTCGGCGGCGAGGTGGGGCAGCGACCGTCGCAGGCACTCGACCCGGGCGCGGCCGTCGACCACGATCAGGTCGAACGGCCCACCGACCCGGTCGATCGTGGCGACGTAGTCGGAGAAGTCGAGGTGGTCGTGGCCCTCGCGCTCGGAGCGGACCGTCGGCCCGGCGACGTCGTCGGCCGGCACCGCCTCGACGACGTGGAGTTCGACGTTGTCGAAGCCGTCCAGGATGCGACGCACGACGTCGATGAAGCCGGTGTCGTGCTCGACGGTGTGGACGCTGCCGGCCCGGCGCGCCAGCCACGGCGTGCTGGCGCCGGAACCGAACTCGAACACGCGGGCGCCGGGCCGCATCTCGAGGAAGCGGTCGACGGCGCGGATGGCGCGGTAGCTCCACCAGGGCAGGTCGAGCGTGGCGAGGTCCTCGGCGTCGTAGATCGAGAACAGGCTGCGCAGGTAGCGGGCCTGGGGCAGCGACGACGACTCGAGCGTGTCGAGGACCCCGACGGCGCGGGCCGCCTCCCGCAGGCTGCGGGTGGCATCGACGTAGCGCGACTTCAGGCCCATGGTGTTCCGAGGTGCGACCGGCGGGGCGACGCCGACCGGCGCCGCGGGCCGGCGACGCTACCAGTGGCCCGGCAGCCGGTCGGCCGTCACCGTCGGCCTCGGCTCGCCGGGAAGTGGGAGCTGTTCGACCCAGGCCGGGTCGAGTTCGTCGGCGCGAACGGGATGTCCGAGGTGGTAGCCCTGCCCGAACAGGCACCCCATCTCCGCCAGTTGGATGCGTGCTGCCTCGCACTCGATCCCTTCGGCGACGACCGGCATCCGCAGGCGCTTGGCCAGACCCAGGACACCTTCCACGATCGGGCGGGCGTCGCCGTCGCGGACCTGCAGTTCGGCGACGAAGCTGCGGTCGAGCTTGAGCACGTTCGCCGGCAGCCGGTGCAGGTAGGACAACGACGCCTGCCCGGCCCCGAAGTCGTCGATCGCGACGTGGATCCCGCGGCGACGCAACTCGCGCAGCCGGGCACAGCTGCCCTCGAGGTCGGCGACGACGTCGCCTTCGGTCACCTCGACACACAGCAACTCCGGCGGCAGGCCCGACGTGTGCAGTGCGCGTTCGACGCGTGGGACCAGGTCGTCCGAGGTCACGCACTCCGCGGCGAGGTTCACCGCCACGGTCGGCGGTACGCGGCCGGCCGCGATCGCTGCACGACGCCACCGCTCGGCCTGCGTGCAGGCCTCGGCGAACACGACGTCACCGATCTCGCGCATGTGGCCGGTCGCCTCGGCGACCGGCAGGAACTCGTCCGGCCCGCGCAGACCGTCCGGATGCTCCCACCGTACGAGTGCCTCGAAGCCGTACAGGCGACCGGTGGGCAGGTCCAGCACGGGTTGGTACTCGACGCGCAACTCCCCACCGGCCAGGCCCGCGAGGAGTTCGCGTTCGGCGACCGCGAGTGCGGCAGCGGCCTGCAGACCGGGTCGCGCGTGCCTGGCCAGGAACGCCACGCCCTGCCCGATGACCACGAAGAAGGCGGTGCGGGTCACCCACTCCGCGATCGACTGGGGCGTGGCCGTCGCCAGCTCCTGGTAGGTGAACGGGCCGGCCAGCGCACCTGCCACCACGGCGACGACGAGCGCCGAGAGATGACCGAACCGGCCCGCCACGAACAGCACCGGGACGTAGTAGCCGTGCGGGACGATCACGCCGGCACCCGCGAGCAGCGCGTTCACGAGCCACTGCGCCGCCAGCATCACCACGACCGCCGCCCAACTGAACGCCGGCCGCAGCGTCACCGCGACCAGCAGTGCGCGGCCCGCCAGCGTCGGCGGTCGGCCGGACGTGATGCGGGGCACGGCAGGTGCGATCTCGGCACGGCGACGCCCGTTCGGAATGGCACCAACTCCCACTGGACCATCCGTTACGTCGGCTGCCGGGGGGCGGATCTAAACAGCCGAATCGCTGGTCAGCCGTCCATCCGCGGCGACTCGACGTCCGACCCGTCGTCGTCGTCGTCGGCCGCGAGGTCGGGGTCGCGCTCCAGCTCGGCAGCCAGGTCGGGCTCGACGACGGCCTGCGGCGTCGGCCGGTTCGGCGGCGGCTCGGGCATGGGCTGGCTCGGCTGCACGCTGTGGCTCATGGCCTGCGTGACCTGCTCGACGAAGTTCTGGGCGTGCTGCACCGGGCCGGTCAACGCCGTCAGCGCCTGGTCCATCTGCGCACTGACGGCGTGGTAGGCGCCGGTGAACTCCTGGCGTGCCCGGACCAACTGCTCGAGCACGTCGTGGGTCGCCTCGCGCTGCTTGGACAGGTCGCCGAGCAACTTGGCGCGGTGCTCGTCGTAGGTGTGCGCCAGCGCCTCGACGCGACGGCGGGCCTCCTCGATGAGTTCGCGGGCCTTCTCGCGCGCTTCCTCGACCACCATCTCGGCGGTGCGGTTGGCCTCGGCCAGACGCTGCTGGGCGCGGGCGTCGATGTTGGCGGCGGCCTCGTTGGCGGCGGCGCGGGTCGCCTCGGCCTCGGAGTCCGCGGCGGCGCGGGCGGCGTCGGCGTCGGCCTGGGCCTCGTCGCGCAGGCTGGTGGCGGCGGCCTCGGCCTCCTCGACCATGCGCGAGGCGTTGGTGCGGGCCTCGGCGCGCAGGGCGGCAGCCGAACTGCGCACGCTCTCGGCCTCTTCGAGGATGCGGTTGCGCTCGGCCTCGGTGGCCGCCTTGAGAGCCTCGCTGTCGGCGGCGGCCTGGGAGCGCATGCCGGCGGCCTGACGGTCCGCCTCACCGAGGATCTTGGCGGCACGCCCCTTCGAGGTCTTGATCAGGTCGGCGACCTCGGTGCTGGCCACGCGCAGCAGGTCGTCGTCGTCGAGGTCGTGCAGTCGCTCGGGGGCGGGCATGTCGGCCAACGTGCGCTCACGCATGGCGATGGCGGCCTGCAGACGGTCGATCTCGGCGTTGAGGTAGGCGACGTGGTTGTCCACGCCCTCGCGGTCGTAGCCGCGCAGCATCACGCGGAAGTGGGGGTGGTCGGCGGGGCCGTCCTGCTCGCCCTCGTACACCTCGAAGCCGCCGGGCTGCACGTCGTGCCGGGCCTCGTCGACCGCGTCGTCGTGGCCGCCCTCACCGTTGTGTTCCGGCGAGGTGGATTCCGCCTGGATGTTGCTCATGCCGCTGGCCCCTTGCCGTCGAACGTCCCCGTACCCCCTGCTATCAGGGCGGTTCGGGCAGCATAACCAGCCATGGCCGGCTTGCCACCGATGTCCGTTTCGGTGCCCGCGCGGATCGGGGGCGCCTCGTGGGGCGGGGCACGGCAGGCCTGGGCGGAGAGCCTGCCGCACCGCCCCGCGCGACGACGGTCTAGGACCCCAGGTTGCGGATGCCGGCGAAGGCCGGGCTGGCGGCGAGCATCGCCATGGCAGTCATGATCGACAGGGTGGTCAGACGGGCCTTGAGACGCGACATGGGGTGGAACCTCTGGTCGTGGTCGGGAGTGACCACGACAGGTTCACCAACGCCTGTCTCTGGATTGTCTGCGTCGCGGGCGGCCGACCGGGCGACCTGCCGCTCAGCCGCGCACGAGCGGCCGACCGGCGTCAGCCCGCGCGACGTCCGCGGGTGGCCACGGCGTGCCCGGACTCGCGCAGGGCGAGCAGGTCGCGCCGGACGGTCGCCTCGCTGACGGCCAGGACCCGGGCGAGGTCGGCGGTCGTGGCCGCCCCGCCCTGGGCGGCGATGTCGTCGGCGACGCGTGCGAGCAGCCAGCGGCGCCGCTCGACCGGGTCGACGGGCGCGTCGGGACCGGGCGCCAACTCGACCTCGACCTCGACCATCTCGGCGGCACGCAGCGGCCGGCCGAGCGGTGCCGCGCCGGAGGCCACCAGCAGCCGGGCCCTTCGTGGCATGACCCGGGCGGCCGCCGTCAGGATGCGTTGGTGCTCGGGGATCGCTTCGGCGCTGGCACGGTCCTCGGGCGACAACCCGGCCAGCAGCGCACCGAGTTCCGCGGCCGCGTCGGCCGCGACCCTCAGCGCCTCGTCGGCATGACCACCGGCGGCCAGCGCCTCGTGGTGGACCAGCCGGACCAGCCACGACCGCTCGACCCCGTCGTGCAGGGCCTCGATCGCGGTCGAGGAGGCGGCCAACGCGGCTGCTTCGTCCCCGGCGGCGAGGTGACGCCGGGCCGAGAGCGCGTGGAGCCCGGGGAGCAGGTCGGCGAGGTCGTGCTCACCGGCGAGATCGAGGGCATGTCGCAGCGTCGCGTCG
>JAGXST010000157.1 GCA_018335555.1 Actinomycetota bacterium
GGAGGGGCCGGCAGACGCTTGGGTGAGTTGCGCCTGGACCGCCAGCGTCCGCCTCAGCGTCAGCGCGTGGCGGAACTCACCGTTGAATCTGTGGACGGTGGCCGCGCTGTCTCTCGGGTGAGTCGGTACAAGGAAGGGACGCGATTCGGACGCGCGCGGTCCGACGGGCCGGGCGGTGGGCGAGGAGGTTTCCCATGGGTCGGCGAGCGAACGGTGAGGGCTCGATCTATCGGCAGGCTGATGGCCGTTGGGTCGGCGCAGTCGATCTCGGCTACGTCAGTGGTAAGCGTCGGCGGCGGCGCGTGACCGCTGCGACCCAGGAGCAGGTCCTCGCGAAACTCCGCAAGCTCCAGGCGCAGAGCGAGCGGGGTGCCATCGAAGTCGATCAGCATGCGTCTCTGGAGACGTGGTTGGCGACCTGGCTCCGTACGATCGTCGCCGCCAGACTCGACGCCGACCGGCTCCGTCCCTCCACCGTGGCGTCCTACCGCGGCCACGTCGAGCAGCACATCGTGCCGTCCATCGGCAAGGTCAAGCTCGCGAAGCTCACGCCGCAGCATGTTCGTCAGCTCCATGCAGACCTTCGCGACAAGGAACTGGCGCCGGCGACTGTGGGACGCGTTCACGCGACGCTCCGAAAAGCGTTGTCGGACGCGGAAGCGGATGAACTCGTGATCCGCAACGTCGCCAAGGTGGTCCCGGCACCGTCTGCGGTGCGCCCGGAGGTTCGGCCGCTCACGCTCGCTCAGGCCAGGCACCTGCTCGAAATGGTACGGGGGGACCGCATGGAAGCCGCCTACGTGCTCATGCTGGCCGTCGGCCTGCGACTCGGCGAGGTGCTCGGACTTCGCTGGAACGACATCGACCTCGAAGCTCGGGAACTCCGCGTCCGCCGACAGCTCCGCCGCATCGACGGTCAGCTCACGTTCACCGAGCCGAAGTCCAGGCGCTCTCGCCGGACGGTGGCGCTACCGACCGTGGCGGTCGATGCGCTCGCCAGGCATCGTCAAACCCAGAAGCTGACCTCGCTCGACGGCTTGGTGTTCCCGTCCACCGTGGGGACTCCGATGGAGCCGCGGGGGCTGCAGCGGCACTGGGCCGGCACCAACGACACGGCCAAGCGGCGCGGCAGTCCCGGCTTGCGCGACCGCGTCGGCCTCCCGGAGACGCGGTTGCACGATCTTCGCCACTCCGCGGCGTCGTTCATGCTCGTCGGCGGCGTGCCCATGCGCGCCGTCATGGAGACGCTGGGACACTCCTCGATCGCGCTGACGGCGGACACGTACAGCCACGTGCTGGACGAGGTCCGTCGCGACGTCGCGGTGCGCATGGACGGCGTCTTCGGCGGGGGCACCGACCCGCGTGGCTCACACCGTGGCTCACAGGGGTCCGCCTCGACACCGTAAACCGTCGAATTCTGGCGCGCCCGGCAGGACTCGAACCTGCGGCCGTCGGATTAGAAGTCCGGTGCTCTATCCAGCTGAGCTACGGGCGCCTGCCGCGGATGGTAACGGCGCACCCCCCGCAGGCCGGTGCGGACCCGCCTCGGGTCAGTCGACGAGGCCGGCCATGTAGCTGGCCCAGATCGTCGCTGGCAGGCCGCCGCCGGTGACGCTCTCGTAGTACTGGCCGCCCACGGTCACGTCCCGCAGCGGGGTCGGGTGCTCGTGGCCGATCCAGGCGGCCGTCGAGTAGTCCCCGGCGAAGCCCACGAACCAGGCATCCGCGTGGTCCTGGGTCGTGCCGGTCTTGCCGTAGGAGTTCGGCACGCTGGCGCCGACCACGGGGGCGGTGCCGTCGCTGGACACCGGCTGGGCCAGCACGCTGCGCATCCAGCCCGCGATGTCCTTGTGGATCACCTGCTCGCACCGAGGCTCGTGCTGGTAGATCACCTCGCCGAGCCGGTCCTCGATCCGCTCGATGAGGTAGGGCTCGCACCGCTGGCCGTAGTTGGCCCAGGTGCCGTACCCGACCACCATCTCCAGCGGGAAGATCTCGGGGGTCCCGAGCGCGAGCGAACAGTCCAGGTCGCTGAAGTTGCCGAGGTTGGGGGACTGGGTCACTCCGTGCCTCTGCGCCAGTTCCACGATCCGTTCGATCCCGACGTCGCGGGCGAGCTTGACGAAGTACACGTTGTTGGACTCGCGCAGCGCCGCGACCATGTCCATCTCGCCGCCGTCGTGGCCGCCGTAGTTCTGGGGCTCGTAGTCCTCGCCGTAGCCGCAGCCCTCGACGACCTCGCCGGACGGGGTGTCGTATTCCTCGTCGAACCCCAGGTTCGCCTCCAGTGCGGCGGCCACGACGAACGGCTTGAACGCCGACCCGGCCTGCCGGCCCGACCCGCCGGCGTTCGGCATCGCCGGGTTCACCTGGGTCGCGTCGCAGGTCTCGTCCTCGTCGAGGTCCTCGGGACACGAACCGAACGCGCGGGGCCCCAGGGCGACGGCCCGTAGGGCGCCCGTGGCGTGCTCGAGCGTGATCAACGCACCGAGAGGGTCATTCGCCGGGTCGGTGAGATGGGCGGCGAGCGTGTCGCCTGCCCGCTCGTGGATCCCGCGGTCGAGGGTGGTGTGGATGCGCAACCCGCCCTCGAACAGCGCGTCGACCCGTTCGTCGCGGGTCGCGCCGACCGCCTCGCGCAGCCCCGGCTGCAGTGTCATGTTCTCGTCGTAGACCAACCGCTTGACGTAGTCGATCCAGAACGGCTCGACGTCGGGATCCTCGCGGATGTCCAGTTCGATGCCCTCGGCCATCGCCGCCTCGGCCTCGGCCTCGTCGATCATCCCGTGCGCGAGCATGCGCTGGATCACGACGTCGCGGCGGCCGGTGACCGTCTCGGGTGCGACCACCGGGTTGACCGCGGACGGCGACTGGATCGTGGCCGCCAGCAGCGCCGCCTCCGCCAGGGTGACCTCGCCGATCGGCTTGCCGAAGTAATGCGCCGCGGCGGTGCCGACCCCGTAGACCCCCTCGCCGAGGTAGACCGCGTTGAGGTAGCGCTCGAGGATCTCGTCCTTGGACAGGCGCTGTTCGAGTTCGACCGCCCACACGACCTCGTGCATCTTGCGGTCCAGCGTCTGCTCGGGGTCGAGCAGCGTCATCTTGACGTACTGCTGGGTGATCGTGGAGGCACCCTCCTCGATACCGCCGGCCGTGAGGTTGCGCGCGGTGGCCCGCAACACCGACTGGTGGTTGACACCGTTGTGCTCGTAGAACTCGTCGTCCTCGATGGCCAGGACGGCGTCGATGAGCACCTGTGGTACCTGATCGAGGGCCACCGGGCGGCGCCGCTCCACGCCGGAGAGTTCGGCGATCTGCTCACCGCCGGTGTCGTGGACGGTCGAGACCTGGGCGGCCAGCGGCAGTTCATCGGGCAGCGGTGGTCGGTCGACCACCTGCTCGCGGGTGGCGTCGACCGTGTCGGCGGCGGCGACCACGAACGGCAGGATCGGCAGCAGCACCAGCACGCCGATGGCGGCCACCAGGACGAGGACGCCCGAGAGCACCCTGGCGCCACGCCCGATCGAATCCGTCGACATGGTCACAGCATGGCGTGTCGTCGACGCCTGTCCGACGCGCTGCCCCGACCGTCCGGTCGGAGGAATCTCACCCGATGCCGGCGTCGCGCTGCTGCTGGCGCACCCACGCGATGATGTCGTCGACCTCGTCGCTGTCGAGACCGGCGACCGGTGGCATGTCACCGAAGTTCCAGTGGTGGGCCGGCGTGCCGTCGCTGACGGCCCGGTGGAACGCGTCGTCGGGATGGTGACCCGGTTCGTAGATCTCGTGGACGAGCGGCGGTCCGACGGTGGTGCCCTGACCCTCCGGACCGTGGCAGACGGCGCAGTTGGCGGTGAACAGTTGCTCGCCCCGCTGTGCACCTGCATCGCCCCCGTCCGCGCCACCGGTGCCGCACCCGCCCGCCAGCGCGACCATGGCGGCAACGAGGGTCAACGTCCGTCGCATCGGGCAGGTCCTGTCGTCGGGGGGCGACGACCGTAGACCACGACCGCCGCCATTACGCTGCGCCGTTCCCCTGCCCAAGGACCCGATGGTGGCCGCGCCGCGTGCGAGGTCCGACGATGGCCGCCCCAGCCGACTCGAGCGAGCAGTCGACCGGATCCCGTTCCTCGAGAAGGAACTGTTCCTGCTGCGCAGACTCGTCCGTCCCGGCCAGGTGTGCGTGGACATCGGGGCCGCAGGCGGTGCCCACCTGCTGGTCATGGCACGTGGCGTCGGACCGACCGGGCGGGTGCTCGGGTTCGAGCCACGGCCCGGGTCACTCGCCATCCTGCACCGCCTGACCGCACTGCTCGGCGTCGATGAATGGGTCGAACTCCACCAGGTCGCGCTCTCCGACGGCGAGGGGTCCCTGCCGCTGCGCATCCCCGTCGTCCCGACGCGCGCGCACTTCCACGGTTCGACGACCGATCGGGAGGGCACCGCCGCGTTCGCGAGGCTGCCGTACCGAGAGATCCAGGTCCCGACCGCGCGTCTGGACGACGTGGTGGCGGCGGCGGGCGTGGCGCGCGTGGACCTGCTCAAGTGCGACGTCGAGGGGGCGGAGTTGCGCGTCCTGGCCGGGGCCCGACGCATCCTGGACGAACACCGCCCGTTGGTGATCCTCGAGGCGGACGACCGGCACCAGGCCCGCGAGGACGCCACCAGCGCCGACGTCCACGCCGCCGTCGTGGCCCACGGCTACCACGCACACCGCTACCGGCGCGGCCGGATCGAACCGGTCGACGGCCCGGTCGCAGGCGAGGACGACTACCTGTTCGTACCAGAGGAGCGCATACCCCTGCATATCGCTTGATCGGCGCCACAGGACGCCGATGGGGGCGGCAAGAGGTCGCCGTTCGGGCGGCCGCAGCAGCGAGGCCGCGCCCGTGAGCGAGATCGACGAGATCGTCGGCGAATTCCTGGTCGAGAGCTACGAGAACCTCGACCGATACGACGAAGACCTACTCGCCCTCGAGCGGGACCCGAAGGACACCGAGGTGCTCGGCAGCATCTTCCGGACGATCCACACCATCAAGGGCACGTGCGGCTTCTTTGGCTTCGCGAACCTCGAGGCCGTCTCGCACGTCGCCGAGAACCTGCTCGGCAAGCTCCGCGAGGGCGAACTCGTCGTCACCAAGGAGATCGCCAACGCACTGCTCGCCACCGGCGACGCCCTACGCGGCATGCTCTCCGACATCGAGGCGACCGGCGAGGAGGGTGAGCGCGACAACGCCGACCTCGTCGCCACCCTCGAGCGGCTCCACGCCGGCGCCCCCGTCGCCGATGACGTGCCCGTCGTGACCGAGGCGCCGGCCTCCGACGTCGGCGAGGACGTCGCCATCGACGAAGACGCCGCCCCGGTCACCGACGACGAGGAGCCGCCGACGCCTCGGCTCGGCGACCTGCTCATCGAGCAGGGGCTCGCCACGCCCGAGGACGTCGCGCTCGCGTTGCACGCCCAGGAGCTCGGTGACAAGCGTCCGCTGGGCGAGATCCTGATGGACCAGTCCAAGACCCCCGCGGACGAGGTCGACCAGGTCCTGGCCAGCCAGGCCAACGCGCGAGGCCTCGCCGAGAGCTCGATCCGGGTCGACGTCGGTCTGCTCGACGAGTTGATGAACCTGGTCGGCGAGCTGGTGCTGGCCCGCAACCAGATCGTCCAACTGGTCACCGAGGACCAGGACAGCTCGTTCGCGAGCGCGTCGCAACGGCTGAACCTGATCACGACCGAGCTGCAGGAAGGCGTCATGAAGACGCGCATGCAGCCGATCGGCAACGTGTGGAACAAGCTGCCCCGCGTCGTGCGCGACCTCGCGCTGTCGTGCGGCAACCAGGTCGAGCTGGTGATGGAGGGCCAGGAGACCGAGCTCGACAAGACCATCATCGAGGCGATCAAGGACCCGCTGACCCACCTGGTCAGGAACGCCGTCGACCACGGCATCGAGCCGGTCGAACGGCGCATCGCCGCCGGCAAGCCCGAGACCGGACGCCTGGTCCTGCGCGCCTACCACGAGGGCGGCCAGGTCAACATCGAGATCGCCGACGACGGTGCCGGTATCGACCCGACCAGACTGAAGGCCAAGGCGCTCGAGAAGGGTCTGATCACCGCCCAGCAGGCCGGCAACATGGGCGAGCGCGAGGCGCTGCAGCTCATCTTCAACGCCGGTTTCTCCACGGCTGCGAAGGTCACCAACGTCTCCGGTCGCGGTGTCGGCATGGACGTCGTGCGCACCAACATCGAGCGCATCGGTGGCACCGTCGACGTCCACACCGAGCTCGGTGTGGGCACGACGTTCAAGGTCAGGATCCCGCTGACGCTGGCGATCATCCCGGCGCTGGTGGTGACCTCGCAGGGCGACCGCTTCGCGATCCCGCAGCTCAACCTGCTCGAGCTGGTCCGCCTCGAGGGCGAGCAGGCTCGCAACGGCATCGAACTGCTGCACGGTGCGCCGGTCTACCGCCTGCGCGGTCGGCTGCTGCCGATCGTGCGTCTCGACGACGAACTCGACCACACGCGTCGCGACGACGGCCGCGAGGTCATCAACATCGTCGTGCTGCAGGCCGACGGCCACCAGTTCGGCCTGGTCGTCGACGACATCAGCGACACCCAGGAGATCGTGGTCAAGCCGCTCGGTGGCCACCTCAAGGACGCCACCCTGTTCGCCGGCGCCGCCATCATGGGTGACGGCCGGATCGCGCTGATCCTCGACGTGCTCGGCATCGCCCAGCGGGCCCGGGTTGTCTCCCAGGCGCGGGAACGCTCGTCCGCGTTGTCCGACCAGGACGTCGTCGCGGCCGTCGACTCCGACCGGCAGACGCTGCTGCTGGTCGGTGTCGGTGACCGTCGCGCCGCCGTCGCACTGTCCGAGGTGTCTCGCCTGGAGACCTTCGACGCCAGCACGCTCGAGTGGGCGGGCGGTCACGAGGTGGTCCAGTACCGCGACGAGATCCTGCCGCTGGTCCGGCTCGGCGACGCGATCGGCGTCTACGGCACCACGGCTGGCGAAGGGCCGCTCGAGGTCGTCGTCCACCAGGTCGGCGGCCGTCCGGTCGGCATCGTGGTCGACTCGATCCTCGACATCATCGAGCAGGAACTCCACCTCGACGACGGTGACGGCCGCCCCGGCCTGCTCGGCTCGGCGGTCATCCAGGATCGCGTCACCGATGTCCTCGACGTCGCCGCGATCGTGGCCAACGTCGACCCCGCCCGCTTCGCGTCCGACGCCTTCCTCGGAGCATGACGGAGCGGCGTCGTAGGCCCCGTGTAGGGGTTTGAGGGGGCCGGAGACGGTCCCGGAGGAACGAAACAGACATGGCTGACAACGAGTACTGCACCTTCCGGCTCGACCGGCTCACCTTCGGCATCGAGGTCCACCAGGTCCAGGAGGTCATCCGGCCCCAGCCCCTGACCGGCGTCCCGCGCTCCAACTCGGTCGTCGCCGGCCTGATCAACCTGCGCGGCCAGATCGTGACCGCCATCGACCTGCGCAAGCGGCTCGAGCTGCCCGAGCGTCCCGAGGGCGAGGAGGCGATGAACGTCGTCGTGCGCACCCCCGAGGGCGAGGTCAGCTTCCTCGTCGACGAGATCGGCGACGTCGTGCACGTCGACGAGACCACCTTCGAGACCCCGCCCGACACGGTGCAGGGCATCGCCCGCGAGCTGATCACCGGCGCCTACAAGCTCGAGGACCGGCTGCTGCTGATCCTCGACGTGCTCAAGACCGTCCAGCTACCTGCGACGGTCTGAACCAGACACAAGACCGTTCTCCAACACCAACTATCCGGTACGGGGATCCCGCCGGCCACAACGGAGTGCAGAGCAATGTCGTTCAAGAAACTATCCCTGCAGCGCCAGTTGCTCACCAGCTTCGCCGGTGTCGTGCTCGCGTTCTGTCTCGCCCTCGGGTTCGTCATCGTGCAGATGACCGCCATCGACGCGGCCACCGACGCCGCCGAAGTTCAGGCTGCGCAGCTCGATGCCGTCAACGCGGCCAACCGGCGGCTGCTGCAACAGAATCGCAACATCCTGCGTGCGGTCGCACTCAACGACCCCGCGGTCACCGCCGAGATGATGCAGCTCAGCGACGAACGGCAGGAGCTGCTGGACCAGGCCGTCGCGACGCTGTACGAGCTGGTGCAAACCGAACAGACCCGGCAACTCATCACCGACTTCGAGACTGCGGTCGCCGCCAGCCGGGACGTCTGGGCCAGCCAGTACGAGCTGCTCGGAGCCGGCGACCAGAAGGCTGCGCTCGCGCTCCTTCGAACAGAAGGCGTGGCACGCGCCGGGGAAGCGGGCGAGGCCGCTGATGCTCTGCTGTCCCGCTATGCCGAGCTGGTCGAAGAATACGAGCAGCTGGCTGAGGAGCAGTTTTCGTCCACCCGCGTGATCGCCATCGCGGTCGCTCTCGCGGTCGCGATTGCGGCCATGGCCGCTGCGGTCGTCATCGCCCGCATGATCTCGCGTCAGGTCGGTTCCAACGCCAGGCGGTTGAACGCATCGTCGGATGACCTGGCTGCGGTGTCGGCGCAGGTGTCGGCGGCGAGCGAGGAGACGGCGACGCAGGCGAACGTGGTGGCGGCTGCTGGTGAGCAGGTGTCGCACAATGTGCAGACGGTGGCGACGGCGGTGGAGGAGATGTCGGCGAGCGTGCGTGAGATCGCGTCGTCGTCGGCGGATGCGTCCAAGGTTGCTGCGGATGCGGTGCGCACGGCGGAGTCGACCAACGGCAAGGTGGTTGCGCTGGGTGAGTCGTCGGCGCAGATCGGCAAGGTCATCGAGGTGATCACCTCGATCGCGGAGCAGAC
>JAGXST010000158.1 GCA_018335555.1 Actinomycetota bacterium
GTCGGGCCGGCCGTCGCGACCGGCGCGGTGACGGACTACGGTCCGCCGGCACGACCTCGACGTCGACTTCGGGAGAATGACGCATGGGATCCGACGCCATCGAAGGCCTGCTGGACGAGTCCAGGACGTTCCCACCGCCGGTCGAGTTCAAGAAGGGGTCGCTGCAGACCAGCGCCGAGATCTACGACGAGGCCGAAGCCGACTTCGAGGGATTCTGGGCGCGCGAGGCGGCCGAGCTCGACTGGTACCAGGAGTGGGACACGATCCTCGACTGGCAGCCGCCGTACGCGAAGTGGTTCGTGGGCGGCAAGCTCAACGTCTCCCACAACTGCCTCGACCGCCACGTCGAGGCCGGCCACGGCGACCAGGTCGCCTACCACTGGGAAGGTGAGCCCGGCGACACGCGCACCATCACCTATGCGCAGCTTCTCGACGACGTGCAGCGCACCGCGAACGCGCTCAAGGAACTCGGCGTCGGCAGGGGTGACCGGGTCGCGGTGTATCTCGGCATGGTCCCCGAGCTGCCCACGATCATGCTGGCGTGTGCAAGGATCGGCGCGATCCACTCGGTGGTGTTCGGCGGGTTCTCCGCGGCCGCGCTGCGCGACCGGATCAACGACTCCGAGTGCAAGTTGCTGGTCACCGCCGACGGCGCCTGGCGCCGCGGGAGCGTGTTCAGCCTCAAGGACAACGCCGACGAGGCGCTCGCCGACACCCCCTCGATCGAGCACGTGCTCGTGGTCAAGCGGACCGAGAACGACGTCGAGATGACCGACGGCCGCGACCTGTGGTGGCACGACGTCGTGCCCGGCCAGGACGCCGACTGCCCGCCCGAGCACATGGACAGCGAGGACCTGCTCTACCTGCTCTACACCTCGGGCACCACGGGCAAGCCCAAGGGCATCATGCACACGACCGGCGGCTACCTCACCCAGGTCGCGTTCACGCACAAGTACGTCTTCGACCTCAAGCCCGACAGCGACGTGTTCTGGTGCGCGGCCGACATCGGCTGGGTCACCGGACACAGCTACATCGTCTACGGCCCGCTGGCCAACCGGGCCACCTCGGTGATGTACGAGGGCACGCCCAACCACCCCGCCGAGGACCGGTTCTGGGCGATCGTGGCCAAGTACGGCGTCACGCAGCTCTACACCGCGCCAACCGCGATCCGTGCCTTCATGAAGTGGGGCGACGAACACCCGGCCAAGCACGACCTGTCGAGCCTGCGGCTGCTCGGGACGGTCGGCGAGCCGATCAACCCAGAGGCCTGGATGTGGTACCGCGAGGTGATCGGCGGCGACCGCTGCCCGGTCGTTGACACCTGGTGGCAGACCGAGACCGGCGGCATGATGATCGCGCCCCTGCCCGGCGCGACCACGACCAAGCCGGGTTCGGCGACGTTCCCGCTGCCGGGCATCTCTGCCACGATCTACGACGACCGCGGCAACGAGGTCGGCGTCCCCGGCGGCGGCTACCTCGTGCTGGACCGCCCGTGGCCGTCGATGCTGCGCGGCATCTGGGGCGACGAGCAGCGCTTCAAGGACACCTACTGGTCACGGTACGGCGAGGGCATCTACTTCGCCGGCGACGGCGCCAAGCGTGACGCCGACGGCTACTTCTGGCTACTCGGGCGGGTCGACGACGTGATGAACGTCTCCGGCCACCGCATCTCGACCACCGAGGTCGAGTCGGCCCTGGTCAGCCACCCGGCGGTCGCCGAGGCGGCCGTGGTCGGCCGTGCCGACGCGCAGACCGGCCAGGCCATCGCCGCGTTCGTCACCACCCGCGGCGGGGTCGAGGAGAACGAGGACCTCGCGAAGGAACTGCGCGACCACGTGGCCAAGATGATCTCGCCGATCGCCAAGCCCGCGTCGCTGCTGTTCACCGGCGACCTGCCCAAGACCCGCTCGGGCAAGATCATGCGCCGGCTGCTCAAGGACATCGCCGAGGACAAGCAACTCGGCGACACGACGACCCTCGCCGACGCATCCGTGGTCGACTCGATCAAGAACCGTTACCTCGACTCGCCCCACGACGGTTGACCGCCCGGGCATCGGACGCCCGGTCGGCCCCGTTCGGCGGGGTCGACCGGCCGCGCGGGGCGACTGCCGTCGGTTGGGTGTGATGTGACATCCGACGACAAGGAGCGCCCAATGGCGGTAGAGGACGTACTGCGCGACCACGGCGACGACCTGCGCGTGGACCTGCTGAGCAAGGTGATCGAGGCTGCGGCCGACTGTGCCTCGCACTGCACCGCGTGTGCCGACGCCTGCCTCGAGGAGGGCAACCCCGACCTCGCGCGCTGCATCCGCTCGGACCTCGACTGTGCCGACATCTGTGCGGCGACGGCCAAGGTCGTCGCCCGTGCCGGCGCCTCCGGACAACCGTGGCTGGAACTGGTCCGGGTCTGCATGCAGGCCTGTGCCGCCTGCGCCGAGGAGTGCGAGAGCCACGCCGACATGCACGAGCACTGCCGCGTCTGCGCCGAGGCATGCCGCCGCTGCGAGGCCGCCTGCCGTGAACTGCTCGAGGCCGCCGGCTGATCGACCAGACGATGGCCTGGAGCGACCTCGCCCAGCGGTTCGCCGCATCCACGACCGACCTGCTGGTCGTGGTGGTGGCCACGGTCGCGATCTACCTGTGGGTCATCCTCTGCACGCGCGTGCTCGGGCTCCGCAGCTTCGCGAAGATGAGCGCGTTCGACTTCGCCATGACGATCGCGACGGGATCGGTGATCGCCACCGTCGCGCTCGGCACCGTGCCGCTGACCGGCGGGATGACCGCCGTCGCGGTGCTGTTCGGCGCGCAGTTCGGCGTGGCGTGGCTGCGGCGGCACGCGGCCGTGAACCGCTTTCTCGACAACCAACCCCTGCTGCTGCTCTACGAGGGCAGGATCATCGACGAGCACCTGGCGCGGGCCCGGCTGACCCGCGGTGACCTGATGGGCAAGCTGCGCGCCGCCGGGGTCTGTGAGGTCTCGGCGGTCCGGCTGGTGGTCCTCGAGACCACGGGCGACACCAGCGTCATCACCGGGAGCGGCCCCCTCGACCCGGCAATGCTGGACGGGGTCGTCCTCGGCGAGGCAGCAGCGGACATCGCACGCGACCGGGCATGACGAAGCCCCTCGCTCGAGGGGCTTCGCCAGTCCGCAGCCCGCCCTCTGTCGCGCCTGACCAAGGAGAACAACTCGGGTCGCTGCGGAATCCAGCCTAGGTCGGGCGACCCACACCCGGCTGGCGAATGGCCACCGGCCGATCCGGCCAGCCCGAGCGGGCTGGTCCGTTCGGCGAGCGGAACGGCCGTATCCTCCCGGGCTGCCCACTGGAACCGTGTCCGTGACCGTCCCCTCTGCTGTCGCCCCCGACCGGGCCGCTCGACTCGCCGTCACCGCGGCGTTCCTGGCCAACGGCGCGGTGGTGGCCTCGTGGATCGCACGCATCCCCGACGTGCGCGGCGAACTCGGGATGCGCGAGTCCACGCTCGGTCTCGTCCTGCTGGCCATGGCGGCGGGCACGGTCCTGGCGCTGCCCGCCGCCGGGGGCGCGGTGGCGCGCATCGGGAGCCGCGCCGTCTCGGTCGGTGGTGCGACGGTGATGGTGTCGATGACGCCGATGCTCGGCCTGGCACCGACGCCCGTGACACTGGCGGCGGCGTTGGCCGTCTTCGGCGCCGGCGTGTCGGCCATGGACGTCGGCATGAACGCGCAGGGCGTGGGGGTCGAACGCGGCTACCGGCGCTCGATCATGATCGGACTCCATGCCGCCTGGAGCGTCGGGAGCCTGCTCGGCGCACTCGGGGCCACGGTCGCGGTCCGCGCCGGCGTCGACGTGGCGACCCACCTGAGCGTGGTCGCGGTCGTCGTCACGGTGACGCTGGCCGCGTCCATGCCGTGGCTGCGGGTCCGGGACCGGGTGGCAGCCGGCACGTCATCACCGCGCTTCGCCCTCCCCCGCGGCGCGCTGGTCCCGATCGCGCTCATCTGCTTCGCCTCCGCGGTCGGTGAGGGCACCGCCAGCGACTGGAGCGGAATCCACCTCGAGGACGTGGTCGGCGTCGCCGAGGACCGCATCACCTGGGGGTACGTGGCCTTCACGGCGTCGATGACGGTGTCCCGGCTGCTCGGCGACCGTCTCGCCCGGGCCGTCGGAGCCGCCACCGTGGTCAGGGTCGGCGGGCTGGTGGCGGCCGGCGGCTTCGGGCTGGTGACGCTCGTGCCCGTGTTGCCCGCGGCGATCACGGGATTCGCGCTGGTCGGTGCCGGGCTCGCGCCGATCGTGCCGTTGTGCTTCAGCGCGGCCGGACGCGTCGCCCGCTCACCGGGCGAGGGCGTCGCCGCCGTCGCCACCATCGGCTACGGCGGTTTCCTGGCCGCACCGCCGGTGATCGGGGCACTGACCGATGCGATGGATCTGCGTGTCCCACTCGCGCTGGTCGGGCTGCTGGTGCTGGCGCTGACCCTGCGGTCGCACGTGGTGGCCGACGACCGCACGTCTGTCTAGATCTCGCCGCGTTCCCGCGCCTCGGCAACCAGGCGACCGACGTTGCGCACGTCGCCGGGTGTCCCCTCGAGCAGGCGGTTGCGGGCCTCGAGGAACGCCCGGCCGAGCTTTGCCCGCTCGTCGTCGGCGACGTTCTCGCGGGCGGCGTTGAGGATGTCGCGTTCTTCCTCGTCGACGTGATGGTTGAGCGCCTCGACGAGTTCCTCGAGCTTCTCCTCGAACTCCTCGTCGTCGTCGGCGTCCGCCTGCAGCAGTTCGAGCAGCGCCTCGTGGCCCTCGCTGTGTTCCTCGGTGCCGTGCTCGATCTCCTCGGCCTCCTCGGGCGCCTTGCGCTGGAGCGCCGGGTAGACCTCGGCCTCCTCGGCTTCGGCGTGCGCCACGAGCAGGTCGGCCAGCGTGGCGAGCACGGCAGCCCGGTCCTCCTCCCGGTTGCGCAACCGCCGGAAGAGCTGCTCGAACTCGCGGTGGTCCGCCAGGATCAACTCGACCACGTCATCGGTGTCGGCCGTGCTCGCGCCGCCGTATCCGTTGCTCACCCTCGGGCTCCTCGTCCATCGTCGTGTCGACGCAAATGCCGCACTTCCGGGCGCATCCTCCCAGGCCACGCGCGACGCGCGGACCGCCCGGCGCGATCGGAAGGACACCGACGCGGCGGCCGGTCCGGGGCGGGCTAGCGTGCGAACGGATCCTGATCGGTCACTGAAGTCGGTGCCCCGGTGACCGACCAGATGCCGGAACCATCCTTCGCCACCACGCGCCGGCGCGCTCGGCCCTGCAGACGGACAACTTCCCCGTGACTCTCGTACTCGCCGTCGGCACGGTGTTCGCACTCGCGGCGCTGACCCCACTGCTGGTGCGGTGGCTCGACCGCAATGCGGGCTACGTCGGTGGCGCCGTGCTGCTGGCCCTTTCCGCCTGGGTCGGCTTCCAGGCACCGGCCGTGCTCGACGACCGCCACCTCGTCGAATCGCACGCCTGGCTGGCCGACGCGGGCATCGCGTTCGCGTTGCGCCTGGACGGGCTCGCGCTGCTGTTCGCGCTGATCGTGCTCGGCATCGGTGCGCTGGTGCTGGCCTACGGCGCCCGCTACTTCCCGCACGGCTCCCCCAAGACGGCGCGCTACCTGTCGCTGCTGACCCTGTTCGCCGGCGCCATGCTCGGTCTCGTGCTCGCCGACGACGTGCTGCTGCTGTTCGTGTTCTGGGAACTGACCAGCGTCTCGAGTTTCTTCCTGATCGGTGGTCTGGGCGAGGGCAAGCAGGGCGCCACCCGCGCGTTCCTGGTCACCGCCGTCGGTGGGCTCGCCCTGCTCGCCGGCGTCACCCTGCTGGCGGTCACGGTCGGCACGGGGTCGCTTGCGGAGATCCTGTCCTCACGCGAGGCCGTGCTGGCCTCGGGCACGGCCTCGGCCGCCATCGTGCTGCTGCTGCTCGCCGCGTTCACCAAGTCGGCGCAGTTCCCGTTCCACTTCTGGCTCCCGGGCGCGATGGTCGCCCCCACGCCGGTGTCGACCTACCTGCACGCGGCGACGATGGTCAAGGCCGGCATCTACCTGCTGTTCCGGTTCACACCGCTGTTCGGCGGCGTACCGCTCTGGCAGGTCAGCCTGGTGGTGTTCGGCCTCGGCACCGCACTGTTCGCCGCCGTGGTCGCCACCAAGCAGAACGACCTCAAGGCTCTGCTCGCCTACTCCACCGTCAGCCAACTCGGGCTGATCGTGGGCATCATCGGCATCGGCTCCCCGGTCGCGCTGGCCGCCGCCGCGCTCCACACGATGGCCCACGCGCTGTACAAGGCCGCGCTGTTCATGACCGTCGGCATCGTCGACCACGAGGCCGGCACCCGCGACCTGCGCGAACTGGGCGGCCTGCGGCGCACCCTGCCGCTGACGGCCCTCGCCGGCGGACTCGCCGCCGCGTCCATGGCCGGGTTGCCGCCGCTGCTCGGGTTCGTGTCGAAGGAGGAGATCTTCGCCGGATTCCTCAAGGCCGGCGACCCGGCCTGGCTCGGCACCCTCGGCATCGTCCTGGCCGTGCTGGCCAGCGTCGGCACCGTTGCCTACAGCGCCCGGTACTACCTCGGCACCTTCGAGGGCCCCGAGCGCACGCACGCCCACAAGGCGCCGGTCGCGTTCGCGGCCCCGGCGGCCATCGCGGGCGCTGCCGGCGTCGGCCTGGCCGCCGTCGTCTGGTTGCTCGACCCACTGGTGAACGCCGTCGGGCGCGTGACCACGGGCGAGGACCCGGGCATGCACCTCGCCTTGTGGCACGGGCTCGGGATGCCGCTGCTGCTGTCAGCGATCGTCGTCGGCCTCGGCCTCGGGGCCGTGCTGCTGCGCACGCGCATCGAGCGCTGGCAGGGCCTGGTCTCGCTGCCCTCTGGGGCAGGCGTGTTCGACCGGGTGCACGACGCCACGCTGGCGTTCGGCGCCCGCGTCGGCCGCCCCTCGGACTCCCACGGCCCGGCCTTCTACCTGATGCCCGTCGCACTCACCATGGCCACCGTCGGCGTCGTCACCGCCGTGCAGATCGACCTGAGCGGCCTCGGCGACCCGGCCCCCTGGCTGGCCGCCGACTGGGCGATCGTGGTGCTCCTCGCCGGTTGCATCGTCGGGACCATCCAGGCCAGGAGTCGACTGGCAGCCATCGCCACGCTCGGCATGGCCGGCTTCACCGTCGCCGGTTGGTTCATCCTGCTCGGCGCGCCCGACCTCGCCCTCACCCAGTTGCTGGTCGAGACGCTGTCGGTGGCGTTGTTCGTGGTGGTGTTCCGCCGCCTGCCGTCCACCTTCCCCCGCTCCGGGGGCGCCCGCAAGACCGTCGCGGCCGTCGTCGCCGTCGTCGTAGGCACCCTCACCGGTGTCGCCACCTACCTGTTCACGGGTCGCCGCGACCTCTCCGACATCGGCGCGACGTTCCTCGCCGAGGGCGAGGGCCTGACAGGCGGCACCAACGTCGTCAACACCATCCTGGTCGACTTCCGGGCCCTGGACACCCTGGGCGAGATCACCGTGCTGGCCGTCGCCGGCGCCGCGATCTTCTCCGTCGTCCGACTGTCGTCACTGCGGGCGCTCCCTCGTCCGGGCAGCGACGGCGAACCGGACGCCCCTTCCCAGTGGGGCGGCATCGGCATGGTCGACAGCCCGATCCTGCGCACGGCGACCAGTGTGCTCGCCCCGGCCATGATCCTCGCGTCGCTCTGGCTGCTGCTGCGTGGCCACGACGCCGTGGGCGGCGGGTTCATCGGCGGTCTGGCCGTCGGCGCCGCCGTCGTGCTGCTCTACCTCAGCCGCGGCCACCAACGGATCTGGCAGAGCCGACTGCTGCGCACCCTGCCGCTGGTCGGGGGCGGCCTGCTCATCGGGGTGGGCTACGGCCTCGGCGGCATGATCGTCACCGGGCCGTTCCTCGCCGGCGCGAAGTGGTACCTGCCGTTGGGCATCGAGGTCGCCGCGTCGCTCGTGTTCGACATCGGCGTCTATCTCGTCGTCGTCGGACTCGTGGTCGCCATCGTGCGTCACCTCGGCCAGGGCATCCCCGAACCCGCCCCCGACCCCGCCCGCATCGGCACGCCGACCTGGGCCTCGGACTCCGGGACGGCCGGGACACGCCCGGCCCCCGTGTCCGCTGCCGGGTCACACGACGCCGAGGCAGCCAGCAGCGCCGGCGACGGTCGGGACCCCGACTACTCGAGCGCGAGCAGTTCGACACAAAAGGTGCGCCCGTGACCGCCGCCATCATCGTCGCCCTGCTCACTGCCGGCGGGACCTACCTCGTCATGCAGCGCGGCATCGTGCGCATCACGATCGGGTTCGCGCTGCTCGGGCACACCGCGACCACGCTGCTGGTGACCTCCGGGGGCGTCGGGCGTCGGGGCGTGCCGTTCATCGGCGCGGCCGGCACGCCCGCCGATCCGCTGCCACAGGCGTTCGCGTTGACGGCCATCGTCATCTCGTTCGGAATCAC
>JAGXST010000159.1 GCA_018335555.1 Actinomycetota bacterium
CGCCTGCAGGGTGTTGTTGGCGATGACCAGCACCAGCATCGAGAACGTGAACAGCCCGAGCATCGCGAAGAAGTAGGTGAACCGCGGCTCGTGGGCCATGTACTCGCGCGAGTAGATGTGCACCAGCAGGCTGACGGTGGTGACCAGCAGGAACATCATCGACGTCAGGCCGTCGACGAGCATGCCGATCTCGAGCACGAAGCCGCCGCCCAGGGGCGACCAGGCCAGGGAGTGTTCGACCGGGTCGATCGTGCCGCTGGTGAACGTCTGCCACGCGATCAGCGCCGACAGGATCCAGGCGACGCCGACGAGGGCGATGCCGAACTCGCTGCCGCGCAGCGGCATCAGCCGACCGAAGGCGGCCGTGAGCACGGCAGCAGCCAACGGCAGCATGACCACCAGCCACGCGTAGTCCAGGAGTGCTTCCACGGATTCGCCCCCTACCAGCGCATCAGGTCGACGTCGTCGACGTTGACCGACGCGCGGTTGCGGAACATGTTGAAGATGATGGCCAGGCCGACGCCGACCTCGGCGGCGGCCACGGCGATGATGAACAGCGCGAACATCTGCCCGCTCACCGCCTCCTCGCCGACCCAGACCAGGTTCTGGAACGCGACGAGGTTGATGTTGACCGCGTTGAGCATCAACTCGACGCTCATCAGCACCAGCACGGCGTTTCGGCGCGCGATGATGCCGTAGACGCCGACGCAGAACAGCAGCGTGGCGAGCAGCAGGGGACCGAGCGGGCTCATCGGCGCTCCCCTGCGCTAGTCGTGGTGTCGCCGCTGCCGAGTTCGGCGGCGCCTCCGGCACCGGCCGGCGTGGCACCGGGGCCACCCTGCTCGTCGCGCGGGGCGTCACCGAAGTCGATGATGGTCTGGTCCTGGGCCTCGCCCGAGTCGCCGGCCTCGCGGCGGGCGAGCACGATCGCACCGATCAGTGCCGCGAGCAGCAGCATCGAGAGGACCTCGAAGGGCAGGACCCAGTCGCGGAAGATCGAGATCCCGATGTCCTCGGTCGCGACCCGTTGCGGCGTGACGCGCTCCGCGCCGCCGTAGGCCATGACGATCAGCGCGGACAGGGTGACGAACAGTCCCCCGGCGACGGCCAGTCCCAAGCCGCGGTTCTGGCTGTCGAGTGCCTCCCGGCCGATCGGTGCGCGGGTCAGCATGAGCCCGAACAGGAACAGCACGGTGACGGCGCCGACGTAGACGATCAGTTGCACCAGGGCGAGGAAGTCGGCGTGCAGGACCAGGAACACGCCCGCGATGCCGGCCAGCGTGACGGCCAGGTGCAGCGCGGCGTGGACCAGGTTCTTCGAGGTCACGGTCAGCATCGCCGCGCCGGCGGTCACCAGTCCGACCAGGACGAAGACGACGTCATAGCCGGTCACTCGTCACCTCCGGCATCGAGTTGCTCCTGCTTCTTCTTCTTGACCCACGCCGCCTTGGCCTTGGACCGGGCGATGCGCTCCGACTTGCCCTCGGCGATCAGCGCGTCGTAGGTCTCCTGGTCGATCTCGCCGGCCCCCTCGACGTGGACGTCGGCGAGCTTCTTCTGCGGTTCGGCGGGCGGCTCTGCCTCGGCGGGCGCCGGTGCGTCCGCGGCCGGACCAGCGGCACCCTCGGGCTCGGGGGTCGCCTCGGCGGTGTCCGCGGCCGGCGTGTCCACCTGCGCGGCGTCACCGCCCGACTCGGCCTCTTCCCGCAGGCGCGCCTTCTCCTTCTTGACCCACGCGGCCTTGGCCTTGGCCCGGGCCATGCGCTCGGGCTTGCCCTCGGCGATCAGCGCGTCGTAGGTCTCCTGGTCGATCTGGCCGGCCTCGACGTGGACCTCGGCGGCCTTCGGCGCCGGCGCCTCGGCCGCCGCTTCATCTTCGCGCCCCGCGCCCGAGGCGACCTCACGCAGCAGCGCCTTCTGCTTCTTGACGTAGGCGGCCTTCGCCTTCGATCGCGCGATCCGCTCGGACTTGCCCTCGGCGATCAGCGCGTCGTAGGTCTCCTGGTCGATCTCGCCCGCCTCGACCTTGGGCTCGTCGGCCCTGGCGGCGGCCTTCGGCGCGGCGTCACCGGCCTTGGCCTGCTCCGCCTGCTTCGCCGCCTGTTCGGCCTGCTGGGCCGCCTGCTCGAGTTCCTTCTCGGCCTTGGCGATCGCGTCGGACACCTCGGCGGGGATCACCGCACCGGCGTCGAGGGCCGGCGGGGGCGGCACGGTGTCCATCCACTCGCGCAGCTTGCCCTTCTCGTGGAGCAGCAGGTCCATCGAGTACTCGGCGTACTCGAACTCGGGCGACCAGAACAGCGCGTCGAACGGGCACACCTCGACGCAGATGCCGCAGTACATGCACAGCGCGAAGTCGATGCCGAACCGGTCGAGGACGTTGCGGGTGCGGGCGCGGCCGCCCTCCTTGGCCGGCGGCACCGTCTCCTTGTGGGAGTCGATGTAGATGCACCAGTCCGGGCACTCGCGCGCACACAGCATGCAGACGGTGCAGTTTTCCTCCATCAGCGCGATGACGCCCCGGGTGCGCGGCGGCAGGTCGGGCCGCTCGTGCGGGTAGAGCTGCGTGGCAGGCGTCTTGAACAGGTGCTTGAGCGTGACACCGAGGCCCTTGAGCAGGCCGACACCGGGAAGCGAGGTCGTTGCCATCTAGAAAACCACCTTGGCGACGGCGACCACCGCGAGATTGACCAGCGACAGCGGCACGAGCACGAGCCAGGACATGCGCTGCAGCTGGTCCTCGCGCAGACGCGGGTAGGCGACGCGCAGCCAGACCATGACGAAGGTCAGCATCAGGATCTTGCCCATGACCACACCGACGCCGATGAGCGTGCCGAGCACACCGCAGTCGAACAGTCCCCCGCCGGCCTCGCAGCCGGGCAGCGGGACGCCGGGCAGGATCTGCCAGCCGCCGAGGTAGAGCACGACCATCAGCGCCGACATCGACACCATGCCCGCGTACTCGGTGAGCAGGTACATCGCGAACTTCAGACCCGTGTACTCGGTCATGTACCCGAACACGAGCTCGGAGTCGGCGATCGGCATGTCGAAGGGCGGGCGCGACAGTTCGGCGAGGGCCGCGACGAAGAAGATCGTGAACCCGAGGATCTGCGGGAACACGAACCAGACGTTGATGTCGGTCCCGGCGACCATGAACGTGGCCTGCGACTCGACGATGCCGACCAGCGAGAGCGAGCCGGCCTGCACCGCGACGGCGATGGCCGCGAGGATGAGTGGCAGCTCGTAGGCGATGAGCTGGCCAGCGGCACGCAGGCCACCGATGAGCGAGAACTTGTTGGCGCTCGCCCAGCCACCCATCATCACGCCGAGGACCGAGATCGAGGTGATCGCCAGCGCGTAGAACAGCCCGAGTTCGAGGTCGGCGGCCCAGACGCCGGGGCCGAACGGCAGGACGAAGAAGATCAGCAGGGCAGGGACCAGGGCCATGCCGGGGGCGATCGCGAACACCCACTTGTCCGCCGCCCGCGGGATCACGTCCTCTTTCTGGATGAACTTGATGCCGTCGGCGACCAACTGCAGCGAGCCGGCCGGACCGGCGAACATCGGGCCGCGGCGGTGCTGCAGCCGGGCCATGGCCTTGTGCTCCATGTAGCCCACGATCAGTGGCAGGCTCAGGAACAGGCCGATGACGAGCGCGACCTTGAGCAGCATCGACACCAGGAACGAGTCGGTGTCGAGCAGCCCGGCGGTCTGGGCGACCATCGCCGTCGACGTGGTCAGCACGGTGTCGAGAATCATCGGTCGAATTCTCCCGCGACCGCGCTCTCGCTCACTCGCGAGGCAGCCATGGAGACCGTGGCGTCAGGCATCCGTTCGTTCATCGGTCGACGTCCCCCACCACGAAGAAGACCGACCCGAGGACGGAGATGGCGTCGGGCACCAGCGTCCCTTCCAGCAGGTACGGCAGCGACTGGACGTTGGAGAACGACGCGGTACGCATCTTGAGTCGCCACGGCGTGCGCCCGCCGTCTGACTCGAGCCAGTAGCCGAGCGACCCGAGCGGGTTCTCGACCCGCACGTACGTCGACCCCTCGGGCGCCTTGACCATCTTCGGCAGCTTGACGTTGACCGGACCCGACGGGATGCGGTCGTGGATCTGCTCGATGATGTACATCGAGGCCTTCATGCGCCCGAGCAGGCAGTAGAAGCGGTCCCAGCTGTCGCCGTTCTCGCCGACCGGAACCGGCACCTCCACCTCGTCGTACTTGAGATAGGGCTCGGTGACCCGGACGTCCTCGGGGATGCCGGTCGCCTGCAGCGTGGGACCGGACACGCCGAAGCTGAGCGCCACGTCGGGCGGCAACGGCCCCACGCCCTTGGTGCGGGCCATGAAGATCTCGTTGCCGAGCAACAGGTCCTCGAGGTCCTGGATGCGCTTGCGCAGGTCGGGGATCAGTTCGACCGACTGCTGCAGGAACCCCTTGGGCAGGTCGATCTTGACCCCGCCGGGCTGGTTGTAGGTGTAGTGCAGGCGTCCCCCGGTGGCCGCCTCGAGCAGGTACTGGATCCGTTCGCGCTCGCGGGTGGCGTAGAACATCGGCGTGATGGCGCCGAGTTCGAGCCCGTACGACCCGACGAACAGCAGGTGGTTGAGGATCCGGTTGTACTCGGCGCACAACATCCGGATCCACTGGGCCCGTTCCGGGACCTCCATCTCGAGCATCCGCTCGACCGTGAGGACCAGGCCGATCTCGTTGCTCATCCCCGACAACCAGTCGTGGCGGTTGACCAGGGCCATGCTCTGGCGGAAGTCGCGGTGCTCGGCCAGCTTCTCGAAGCCGCGGTGCATGTAGCCGATGACGGGATGGGCGGACTTGACGCGCTCGCCGTCCATCTCGAGCACCACGCGCAGCACCCCGTGTGTGGCAGGGTGCGCGGGACCGACCGACAGCGTCATGTCGGCGGTGGTGAACGCACCGTCGCCGACGATCTCGAGGTTGAGGTTCTCGCCGGGGGCGGTGGCCGGGTGGCTGATCTCGCGGGCGCTCAGGTCGGACGCACTCATGATTGACCCTCCGAGACCGTCTTCGGCCCCTCGAAGAGCCACAGGGGGCCTACGACGCCGCTCATGACCGCTCCTCCCCGTCGTCGGGGCCGGGCTCGCGCTCGTCGAGGTCGTCGCTGGGTCCGCTGCCCTGGTGGGGGGCGTCGGCGTCGCCGCCGTCGGTGCGCTCGTCACCAGGCATGTGCTCGCCGGGCGCGACCGGGGTGGCCGGGCTGTCCTCGGCGGACGCGGGCGCGTTGGACGTCTCGCCCGTCGAGGCCGCATCACCTTGTTCGCCGCCGGTGGGCTGCGCGTCGGTCGCCTCGTCGCCCGGGGCCGAGGGCTCGCCGGCGTTGCCGATGTCGCCCTCGTCGGGGACGCCGGGCGCATCAGAGTCGCCCCCCACGGGTGGCGCATCCGATTCGTTGCCCCAGCTCTCGGTGCCGTCGGGACGCGCCTCGGAGGTGGCCTCCTCGGGGAACTGGTCCTCGCCGGGCTCGACCGCGCCGCCGGCGGCCGCGGCCACCTCGCCGTCCTCGGCACCCTCGCCGGCCCGCTCCGCGGCCTTGCGCGCCCGCGCCTCGGCGGCGGCCTTGCGCTTCTCCTCGGCCCGCTCGCGCGCCTCGGACCTGACGTCCTCGTGCTGTTCGAGTTCGTGCTCGGCGTCGCCGGCGAGGACGGCGCCGCTGTCGGAGGCCTGCTCGGCCTCGGTGCCGAGGGCGTCCTCGACCTCCTCGCCCTCCGGCGTGGCCGGGTCGACGGCCGCCTGGGGGTTGGCGAGCTTGGCCTGCTCGGCCATGGCCTTGTCGAGTTCGTAGGGGCCGGGTGCGTCGCCGAGCTGGGGCTGACGCTCGATGACGTTGCCGTCCTCGTCGAGCTCGGCCGGCTCCTTGACGCCGGGCCAGGGCTTCACCACGCGCGAGGCGAGCGGGAAGTCCTTGCGCAGCGGCCAGCCCTCGAAGGTCTCGATGGTGAAGATGCGGGGCTCGAGCGCGGGGTGGCCGGGGAACTCGATCCCGAACATGTCCCAGGTCTCGCGCTCGTGCCAGTTCGCGCCGCGATAGATGTCGGTCAGTGTCGGGCAGGTCGGCGTCTCGCGGCCGCCCGGGCAGCGGGTGCGCAGCGCGACCCGGTTGCCGGTCGAGGTCGAGTACAGCACCGCGACGACGTCGAAGCCCTCGTCGCGGGCGTCGACGCCGAACAGGCAGTCGAAGAAGTCGTAGGCGAGCACCCGCTCGTCGCGGCAGGCGCGGGCGACGTCGGCGAAGTGCTCGTTGGCGACGTGCAGGGTGAAGGTGCCGTACTCGACGGTGGTGCCGAGCACGGCGGCGTCACCCACCTTGGCCCGGATGAGCTCGGCGGTCTCGTCGGGGGTGAGGGCGTGTTCCCTGCGCGCGAGGACGTCAGACACGGTGTTCCTGGCCCTCCGTCGTCTGGAGTTCGGGAGCGATGTCGGGCCCGTCGTGGCGCAACACGATCGGTTCGCGGCGACGCTGGGCCATGCGGTCCTTGAGGCTCTCGCCCTGGATGCGGTTCTGCAGGGCCACGATGCCGTCGAGCAACGCCTCGGGCCGCGGCGGGCAGCCGGGCACGTAGACGTCGACGGGCAGGATCTGGTCGACGCCCTTGGTCACCGAGTAGCTGTCCCAGTACGGCCCGCCACAGTTCGCGCACGAACCGAACGAGATCACGTACTTGGGTTCGGGCATCTCCTCGTACAGCCGCCGCAGCGCCGGGGCCATCTTGTCGGTCAGCGTGCCGGACACCACCAGCAGGTCGGCCTGCCGCGGCGCGTGCGCGAACGGGATCACGCCGAGGCGGATGAAGTCGTGGCGGGACCCGGAGGCGGCGATGAACTCGATGGCGCAGCAGGCCAGGCCGAAGTTGAAGCACCACAGCGAGTACTTGCGGCCCCAGTTGAAGACGTACTTGACCGGCTTCGGAAGCTCGAACTGGTCCACTACTCCCATTTGAGCACCCCCTTCTTCCAGGCGTACATCAGGCCCTCGAGCAGCGTGAGGATGAACAGGAACATGGCCACGAGGGCGTACAACGCCGAGGGTGAGGTGCTGCCGTCGAGGTCACCGATGACCAGGGCCCACGGGAACAAGAAGATCGCTTCGACGTCGAAGATGACGAACAGGAACGCGAAGACGTAGTAGCGGATGTTCATCTGCGACCAGCCGGTTCCCACCGCCTCGATCCCGCACTCGTAGGTCGTCAGCTTCAGGGGGCTGGGGACGCTCGGGCGCATCAGGCGGCTGCCCAACATGATGACCGCGTACAGCGCGCAGCCCACGATCACCATGATCGCGAAGGCCCCGTACTGCTCGGTGAAACTCACCCCGGTCCTCCTGTCGAGGGCATCCGTCGACCCACCGGCCGATGCACGCCACAGTGCTGGTTCGTGTTCGCTTCCCGAAGAGCGCGCACCTGCGACCAGCGGCGGCCGCGGGCCGGGATGCTAGCAACCGCCCGGACACCGCCCCAACGGAGGCATCCGGCCGTGCACTCCCGCGGCGGCGGCGGGGGTCACCAGCGGCGGCCGAACCAGACCGCACCCCCGGTCGTGGCGAGCACCTCGAAGCCGACGCGGGCGTAGAAGGCCTGCGCCCGCGTGTTCTCGAGCGCGACGCCGAGGTGGACCCCGACGGCACCGCGCGATGCCGCCGCCTCGCAGAAGCGCTCGACGAGGGCACGGCCGAAGCCGTGACCCTGCGCTGCAGGCAGCAGGTCGACGTGCACGTGGGCGGGGAAGTCGTCGACCCACCGCGTGCGCATGTCCTCGGGTCGGTGCAGCAACGCCACGAGACGTTCGTACGCCGTGCTGGGTGACGGCGACGGTGCCGGGTGGCGTGCGGCGGCGACCGGCAGCCACGTCTCGCGCCACGCGGCCAGGAACGCGTCGGTGTCGGCGGTGCCGAGGGCGTAGCCCACCACCTCCCCGTCGTCGGCGCCCACGACGACCGAGACGAGGTCCGGTTCGAGCCGGACGTACGGCTCGGCGTACAGGTCGGGCAGGATCCCGTCGTCGGGGAGGGTGCCGGTCGCGTCACGACCGGCGTCACCGGTGCGGATGCAGATCTCGCGGATGACGGCCAGGTCGCCGGGACCGCCCGCCCGCACCGAGGGCTTCACGGCAGCCGCCAGTCCACGGGCTCGGCGCCCTGTTCGACGAGCAGCGCATTGGCCCGACTGAACGGCCGCGAGCCGAAGAAGCCGGACCGGGCGGACAACGGGCTCGGATGCGCGGACTCGACCCGTGGCACCGACGCGAGCCGCGGCGCCAACGAACGGGCGTCGCGCCCCCACAGGATCGCGACCAGCGGGCCACCACGGCGGACGAGCGCGTCGATGGCGGCGTCGGTGACGGCCTCCCAGCCCTTGCCGCGGTGGGAAGCCGGGGAGCCCGGTGCGACGGTCAGGCTGCGGTTGAGCAGCAGCACGCCCTGCCGGACCCACGGGGTCAGGTCACCGTTGGCCGGCTCGGGCAGACCGAGGTCGTCGCGGTACTCGGCGAAGATGTTGCGCAGCGACGCCGGCAGCGGCCGCACGTCGGGCGCGACGGAGAAGCACAGCCCGATGGCGTGGCCCGGGGTCGGGTACGGGTCCTGGCCGACGACCAGCACGCGGACCGCGTCGAAGGGCTGCTGGAAGGCGGCGAAGACCTGCTCACCACGCGGCAGGAAGCGACGCCCGGCCGCCTGCTCCGCGCGCAGGAACTCGCCCATCGCACGGATGCGGTCGTGCACCGGCGCCAGCGCATCGGCCCATCCGGGGCCGAGGAGTTGCGACAGGTCGGCGGCGCGCGTGGTCATCGCCCGCGACCCTATCCGCGCCGTACCGGGTCAGTCGCAGGGCAGGCGGCGCCGGTCGACGTCGCCGGCCCGGTCGGCGAGGTCGCCGAGTGCGGCAGCAACCGTGGCCAGCGCCGTCGCCTCGAGGCGGTAGTAGGTGTAGCGCCCGACGCGTTCGGCCCGGACCCAGCCGGCCTCGCGCAGTTGCTTGAGGTGGTAGCTGACCGTCGGCTGGGCGACACCGATCTCCTCGACGAGGTGGCAGGTGCACAACTCCTCGTCGACCAGCATCGCCACGATCCGCCGCCGCAAGGGGTCGGCGAGCAGACCGAGGGTGTCGAGCACGGCGGTCGTGTCGGTCGTGTCGGCGGCCGTCATGCCCTACCCCCGGCGCGGGGTTGCGCCGACTCGCCGTACCAACGTCGTCGCGCCCACAGCGCCACGTAGACCAGCCCGACCAGGGCCGGGACCTCGATCAACGGGCCGACCACACCGGCGAGCGCCTGGCCGGAGGTGGCGCCGAACACGCCGATCGCGACCGCGATGGCCAACTCGAAGTTGTTCCCGGCCGCGGTGAACGACAGGGTGGCGTTGCGCTCGTAGCCCAGCCCGATCCTCTTGCCGATCAGGAACGACACGCCGAACATCAGCGCGAAGTACACCAGCAGGGGCAGCGCGATCCGGCCGACGTCGAACGGGCGGGCGATGATCTGTTCGCCCTGCAGCGCGAACAGCATCACGACCGTTGCGAGCAGGCCGTACAGCGCCCACGGCCCGATGCGGGGCAGGAACGTCCCCTCGTACCACGCGCGGCCCCGGCGCTTCTCGCCGAGCGTGCGGGTGAGATAGCCGGCCAGCAGGGGGATGCCGAGGAACACCAGCACGGCCTGGGTGATCTGCCACAGCGACACGTCGAGTGCCTGCTGCTCCCAGCCGAGCCAGCCGGGCAGGACCGACAGGTAGAAGTAGCCGAGCAGCGAGTAGGCCACGATCTGGAACACGGAGTTGATCGCGACCAGGAACGCCGCGGCATCGGTGTCGCCACACGCGAGGTCGTTCCAGATCAGCACCATCGCGATGCAGCGGGCCAAGCCGACGATGATCAGCCCGGTGCGGTACTCGGGCAGGTCGGGCAGGAACGTCCAGGCCAGCACGAACATCAGCGCCGGCCCGACCAGCCAGTTGAGTACCAGCGAGGTCACCAGCAGCTTCTTGTCGGCGGCGACCCGGCCGAGTTCGCCGTAACGCACCTTCGCCAGCGGCGGGTACATCATCACGAGCAGGCCGATGGCGATCGGCAGCGACACCGTGTCGATCTTGAGCGCCTCGAGCGCGTCACCGACCCCGGGCACCAGCCGGCCGAGCAGCATGCCGGCGACCATGGCCGCGCCGATCCACACCGGCAGGAACCGGTCGAGCAGCGACAGCTTGTCCAGCACCGCCGCGTCACGGGCGCCGGCGACAGCGGCTGACGAGGGTTGGACGGGATCCACGGCGATGACCTCAGGCGGGCGACGTATCAACCCTACCTGATTGCATCAAGTTGGTTCGATGTCAGGGCGTGGCTATCCCACCCGGTCGAGGGCGTACTCGGCGAGGCGGGTGAGGGCGGTGACCACCGGCCGGTCACCGAAGCGGGCCAGTTCGCCCACGGCCGCGTCCACGTAGCCGGCGGCGTGGTCGCGCGACCGGGCCAGCGCGTCGCCGCTGCGCAGCAGGACCAGGGCGCGTTCCACCTCGGCGTCACCGAGTTCGCCGTCGAGCAGGCCCGCGAGTTCGCCATCGGCGTCCTGGGCCAGTCCGTACAGCACCGGCAGGGTGCGCACACCCTCGCGCAGGTCCGTTCCGGGGGTCTTGCCCGAGTCCTCGTGGTCGGAGCCGACGTCGAGGATGTCGTCGGAGAGCTGGAAGGCCATCCCGACGTTCCAGCCGTAGCGGGCGGCCGCCTCGATCTCGTCGGTGGTGGCACCCGACAGCAACGCGCCGTAGCGGCAGGAGGTCTCGATCAGCGACGCGGTCTTGCCCGAGATCACCTCGAGGTAGTGCTCCAGCGTCGGCTCGACCACCGGAACGTCGGGCAACGCGCCGAGCGAGCCCTGGACCTCGCGGATCTGCCCCTCGCACAGCCGTGCCAGGGTGCGCGCCATGATCCGGGTCACCTCGACCCCGAGGTCGGCGGAGAGGTCGGATGCGCGGGCGAACAGGTAGTCGCCGGTCAGGATCGCGACGGTGTTGTCCCAGCGCGAGTTCGCCGACGGACTGCCGCGACGGGCCGGCGCCTCGTCGATGACGTCGTCGTGGTAGAGCGTGGCGAGGTGGACCAGTTCCACGATCGTGCCGGCGTCGATCAACGCCCCCAGCGTGCCGTCGGCGTCGTCCGCGAACCCGGCCCGGTCGGTTCCGGGGGAGGCTGCCGGTGGGCGCGGACCGAGGTGGCCGGTCAAGGCGACCATCAGCGGACGGAAGCGCTTGCCGCCGGCGCTGATGAGGTAGCGCGCGACCTCGTCGACGAACGCGTTGTCGGAGGTGACCTGGTCGTGGAGGCGGGTCTCGACGCCGTCGAGCACCCGCGCGACGGGCAGGCCGTGCCCCTCGAGTTCGTCGAGGACGGGTGCAGGGATGGACAGCCGCGCGGCGCGAGGCGGCTGGGCGGGGCTGGAGGCGGCCGTCAACGCACCACAGCCGCGGCGTTCTCGGCCAACTGCAGCAGCAGTTGCGGCTGGATCCCGAGGAACAGCACCAGGGTGGCGGCGACGGACACGCCCGCGGACAGGCCGGTGGTGACCAGCGGCAGGCCGCGGCTCTCGTCGGCCTCCTCGAGGAACATGGTCCCGGCGATGCGCAGGTAGAAGAAGGCGGCGATGACGCTGCTGACGACGCCGATCACGACCAGCCAGGTGTGGCCGGCGGCGACACCGGCCTGGAACACCGTCAGCTTGCCGATGAACCCGGCGGTGGCGGGTACGCCGGCCAGCGAGAGCAGGCACAGCGTGAGGATCCCGGCCAGCATCGGCGAGGTCCGCCCCAGCCCCCGGAGGTCGACGAGGGTGACCTCGCCGCGCCGGACCCGTTCGATCGCGATCACGCAGCCGAACGCACCGAGGGTCGCGACCGCGTAGGTCAGCAGGTACCACAGCGTGGACGACAGGCCGGCGTCGGAGTTGCTGACCACCCCGATCGTCGCGTAGCCGGCGTGGGTGATCGAGGAGTAGGCGAGCATGCGCTTGATGTCGTGCTGGACGATCGCGACCCAGGCGCCGTAGAGCATCGAGACCGCGGCCAGTACCGACAGCACCGGGATCCACAGCGACGCGTAGTTCGGGAATGCGACGAGGTACAGGCGCAGCAGCGCCGCGAAGCCGGCCGCCTTGACCGCCGCCGCCATGAAGGCCGTCACGTTGGTCGGGGCGCCCTGGTAGACGTCGGGCGCCCACAGGTGGAACGGCGCCAGGGCGACCTTGAAGCCGATGCCGACGGTCACCAGCGCGAGGCCGAGCACGCCGACCACGGGGGGCGATGTCACCAGGCCGAGGCCGCTGCCGATGCCGGCCAGGTCGAGCGAACCGGTGGCCGTGTACAGCAGCGCCATGCCGTAGAGCAGGATCGCCGAGGCGACCGAGCCGGTCACGAAGTACTTGAGCGACGCCTCCTGCGAGCGGCGGTCGCGGCGGGCCAGGCCGGTGAGCACGTACAGCGCCATCGAGAGCACCTCGAGGCTGATGAACAGCGTGATGAGGTCGTTGGCGGTGCCCAGGAACGCCATGCCGGCGACCGAGAGCAGCAGCAGCGGCTCGACCTCGGCACGGCCGATCTGGCGGTCGCGCAGGTAGCCGTAACCGATGGGGACCACCAGCAGGGCCGACAGGTAGACGGTGATGCGGGTGAAGAAGCCGATGCCGTCGTTGGCGAGCGCGCCCTGGAGTGCCTCGGTCGGCACGATCAGGCCGCCGTGCGGGGCGAGGACCTCGGCGTACTGCCAGAAGGTCAGCAACAGGGCCGCGAACAGCGTCAGTCCCGAGCCCCACGACTGGGTCAGGGAGGGCCGGCCGGGGAAGGCCACGACCAGGGCAGGGGCAGCGGCACCGAGGGCGATGGCGATGGCGCCGGGCAGGACGCGACCGGAGGCGACCAACCAGACACCCGCACCGACGGCGGGCAGGCCGCAGCCTGCGGCGACGGCGAGACGGAAGCGGCCGGCGACCGCGAGCAGGAGCAGGACCATCGCGGCGCAGACGACCACCAGTTCCGGCGCGAAGCTGGACCAGGCGATCGAGGCGAAGTCGACGGAGGACTGGGCGAGGAACACGGACACGCTCCTACTGGTCAGTCTGCGCGGCGGCCGGCTCGACCGCCGGAGCGTCCACGCCGACCTCGGTCAGGACCCGCTCGACGGAGGGCTCGACGAGGTCGAACAGCGGCTTCGGGTACAGCCCGATCGCGACGATCAGGACCACGATCGGGACCAGCACGCCGATCTCGCGCGGCTTGAGGTCGGTCGTGTGCTCGTTGTCGGCCCCGACCAGCGGGCCGTGGAACATGCGCTGGTAGGCCCACAGCAGGTACAGGGCGGCCAGCACCGCGCCGAACGCGGCCAGCACGCCCGCCCAGGGCGCCGTCTGGAACGTGCCGAGCAGGATCGGGAACTCGCCCACGAACCCGTTGAGGCCCGGCAGCGCCAGCGACGACATCGACACCAGCAGCCAGAACCCGGCCATGACCGGCACCCGCTTGGCGAGACCACCGAACGCCGCGATCTGGCGCGTGTGCCGGCGCTCGTACAGGAACCCGATCAGCAGGAACAGCGCGCCGGTCGACAGGCCGTGGTTGATCATCTGCACGACCGACGCGGTCGTCGCCGTCGTGTTGAGCGCGAAGGTGCCGAGCACCACGAACCCCATGTGGGCCACCGACGAGTACGCGATGAGGCGCTTGATGTCGGACTGCATCAGCGCGACCAGCGAGCCGTAGAGGATCCCGATCACCGCGATGCCGAGCAGCCAGGGTGCCCACGCGCGCGTGGCGTCGGGGAACAACGGCAGCGCGTAGCGGAGCAGGCCGAACGTGCCCATCTTGAGCAGGACCGCGGCCAGGAACACCGAGCCGCCGGTGGGTGCCTCGGTGTGCGCGTCGGGCAGCCAGGTGTGGACCGGGAAGATCGGGACCTTGATCGCGAACGCGAGGAGGAACGCGGCGAACAGCCAGTGCTGCTCGGTCGTGCCGAGCTCGAGCGCGCGGATCGCCTCGTAGTCGAACGTGCCGGTCTGCGAGTACAGGTACAGGATCCCCACCAGCATGAGCAGGCCGCCCAGCGTGGTGTAGAGGAAGAACTTCACCGCCGCGTATCGCCGGTTCGCACCGCCCCAGATGCCGATGATGAAGTACATCGGCACCAGGGTGAACTCGAAGAACACGGCGAACAGCAGCAGGTCGGTGGCGGCGAAGACGCCGAGCACGGCGGTCTCGAGCGCGAGGAACGCGGCGACGTAGCCCTTGAGGCTGACCGTCACGCTGCCGTACGAGGCCACCAGGATCAGGGGTACGAGGAAGGTCGTGAGCAGGATCAACACCAGGCTGACGCCGTCGACGGCCAGCGAGAAGCTCGCGCCGATCGCCGGGATCCAGCTCATGGTCTCGTGCAGTTGCATGGACGAGTTGGCCACGTCGAAGTCGACGAGGAGCACCAGCGAGGCCACGAACGCGGCCACCGAGGCGGCCAGTCCGACGATGCGCACGACCCGGGGGTCGTCGGCGACGAAGGCGAGGACCAGCGCGCCGAGCAGCGGCAGCGCCAGTGTCAGGGTGATCGGACCGATTGACATCGCCTACCTCACCGAATACAGGACGAACCCGACCAGGACCAGCGCACCGAGCAGGAAGCTGGCGACGTAGCCCCGGACGAGCCCTGTCTGCGCGCGCCGCGTGACCCGCCCGAAGGCGAGCGACGCGGCACCTGCGCCGTTGACCAGGCCATCGACGATGCGCGTGTCGACCCACACCATCGCGCCGGCGAACCGGCCGCCGATGCGGGTGAAGACCAGCGAGTACAGGTCGTCGACGTAGAACTTGCGCTCGAGGACCTCGGCCGGCACGCCGCGGATCGGTTCGAGCATGCGCCCGCGGCTGAGGTCGCCGCGCACGTAGGTCAGGTAGGCGAGCCCGATGCCGAGCAGGCCGGCGACGACCGCCGCACCGATCAGGCCGAAGAGCGGAATCCCACCGGCGGCCTCGTAACCGATCGGCCCGATGTCGGCGACGGCCGGCGCGAGGAAGGTGTACAGCCAGCCGCTGTGCTCGAAGTTGAGCAGGCCGCCGAACAGGCTCAGGGCGGCCAGCACGATCAGCGGTGCCGTCATCGATGCGGGCGACTCGTGCGGGTGGACGTCGTCGGCGAAGCGGCGCTCGCCGAGGAAGATCAGGAAGAACCAGCGCGACATGTAGAACGCGGTCAGCACGGCACCGAGCAGGCCGAGCAGCCAGATGGCGAAGTAGCCGTGGTTGTAGGCCTCGGTGAGGATCTGGTCCTTGGAGAAGAAGCCCGCGAACGGGAACACGCCCGAGATCGCGAGCCACCCGATCGCCGAGGTCCAGAAGGTGATCGGCATGGCCTTGCGCAACCCACCCATGCCCCACGCGTCGCTCCGGTTGGCCATGGCGTGCATGACCGACCCGGCAGCGAGGAACAGCAGGCCCTTGAAGAAGGCGTGGGTGACGAGGTGGAAGATGCCCTCGCGGAAGGCCCCCACGCCGACACCGACGAACATGTAGCCGAGCTGCGAGACGGTCGAGTAGGCCAGGATCTTCTTGATGTCGTCCTGCCGCAGCGCGATCAGGGCGCCGAGCAGCACCGTCCCGATGCCGATCCAGGCGATGACCTCCATGCCCGGAACCGACTGCACCAGCACCGGGGACATGCGCACGGTCAGATAGACGCCGGCGGTGACCATCGTCGCGGCGTGGATCAGCGCGGACACCGGGGTCGGGCCGGCCATCGCGTCCGGCAGCCACACGAACAGCGGGATCTGGGCCGACTTGGCGGCGGCGCCGCCGAGCAGCAGCAGGACCAGCGCCAGCGCCACGCCGCTGCTGAGCTCGCCGGCGGCGGGCAGCACGTCGGTGAAGGCCAGCGAGCCGAAGACGGAGAACGCCAGGAACATCGCGACCATGAACGACACGTCGCCGACCCGGTTGGTGATGAACGCCTTCTTGGCCGCCGAGGCGTACTCGGCCTTCTCGAACCAGAACCCGATCAGCAGGTAGCTCGACAGGCCGACCAGTTCCCAGCCGACGAACAGCGTCACGAGGTCGGAGCCGAGCACCAGCACCAGCATCGAGAACAGGAACAGGTTGAGGTAGGCGAAGAAGCGCTCGTAGCGGGCGTCACCGTGCATGTAGCCCAGCGAGTAGACGTGCACCAGCAGACCGACACCGGTCACGACCAGCAGCATCACCGTGGTGAGCTGATCGATGTAGAGGTCCCAGGCGACCGAGAACTCGCCGGCCTGGATGAAGGTGCCGATCGGCCGGATGTAGGTCGCGGGGTCGCCCAGGATCTGCGTGGCGACGCCGACGGAGAGCAGGAAGCTGATGGCGGCGGCGCCGACGGCGATGAAGGCCGCGGACTCGCGCAGCGTCTTCGTCAGCGCGAGCACGAGCAGGAAGCCGACCAGCGGCACGACCGGGATCAGCCAGGCCAGGCCGACGAGGCCGGAGGTGGCCTCGACGACCTCGTTCGGGGTCACGGCGAGGTCCTCAGCTGCGAGCAGGAACGTCACGTCAGTACCTCAACAGCTGGGGGACGTCGACGTCGACCGTGCCGCGTCGGAAGAAGAGGTTGACGATCAGCGCGAGGCCGACCACCACCTCCGCCGCGGCGACGACGATGACGAAGAAGACGAAGACCTGCCCGTCGGGACCGCCCCACATGCGCGCCGCGGCGGCGAAGGTCAGGTTGATGGCGTTGAGCATCAACTCGATGCACATGAACAGCACGATGGCGTTGCGGCGCAGCATCACGCCGACCAACCCGACGCAGAACAGCAGCGCCGAGAGCGCGAAGTAGTAGCCGATCTCCACTGCTCAGCCCTCCCGCTCGGGGACGTCGACGCCGACCTCATCCGGTTCGTCGTCGCCCAACGGACCGAGGTGCGCGTCGTCGGGATCCTCGATGTCGTCCGGCGCGAGGTCGTTGCGACGTGCGAGCAGGACCGCACCGATCGTGGCGACGGTGAGCAGCAGCGCCGACAACTCGAACGGCAGCGTGTACCGGGTGTACATCGAACGACCGAGGAAGGCCACGCCGGCCTCGTCGTCGGCGTCCTTGGCCTCGGCGAGTCCGACGCACTCGACGCCACCCTCGCCCCCGGAACCGCACACCGAGGCATCCCCGGTGTAGGGCCCGACGAACGCGAACAGCAGCGCCCCCGCGAGCAGCGCACCACCGGCGATGGCCAGGACGCGCGAGCGCAGGCGGGTCTCGGTCAGCAGGTCGTCACGGTCGACGCCGAGCAGCATGATCACGAACAGGAACAGCACCATGATCGCGCCGGCGTAGACCAGCACCTGGATGACCGAGAGGAAGGCGGACTCGAGGCTCAGGTAGAGCCCGGCCACGGCGAGCAGATTCACCACGAGCATCAGCGCACCGTGCACGATGTTTCGCAGCGTGACCACGCCGATGGCGGCGCCCAGCGCGATCACGGCGAAGATCCAGAACAGCACGATCTCGGCGGTGGCGCTGTTCGCGGCCGTGTCGGCGGCGGCTTGGGCGAGCACCGGGCTGGTGGGCCCAGGGAGGAAGCCGGGCATGGTGGGCCCAGGGAGGAGGCCGGGCATGGTGGGCCCAGGGAGGAGGAACGTCATCTAGCGCTCCCCCTCGGAGTCGGGCCGGACCGGCGCGGTGGTGTTCGTGCGGCTGACGACGGCCGGGTCGACCGGATCCTCGTCGGTGGAGGGCAACGTGCCCGCTTCCCTCCCGGGGCCCACCACTCCGGTCGGCAGTACCTGGCCGGCTCGCGCGGAGGGTGCGTTCGCGGCCTGTTCGAAACGTCCGCCGTGCACGCTGGGCGGCGTGACCGCGAGGCCACCGTAGTAGTTGAAGCCGCGGCGGCGCACCTCGCGGTCGGTCTGCGGCGTGGACTCGGCCCCCTCGACGCTGGGGGCGAGCAGTTTGTCCTTGGTCCAGATCAGCCCGCGCCGGCTGTCTGCCGAGAACTCGTAGTCGTGGGTCATGGTCAGTGCCCGGGTCGGACACGCCTCGATGCACAGCCCGCACAGGATGCAGCGGTTGTAGTTGATCTGGTAGTCCTCGGCGTAGCGCTCGCCGGGCGAGTACCGGGCCTCGATGGTGTTGTCGGCGCCCTGGACGTAGATCGCGTCCGCCGGGCAGGCCCAGGCACACAACTCGCAGCCGATGCACTTCTCGAGTCCGTCGGCGTAGCGGTTGAGTTGGTGACGTCCGTGGAAGCGCGGCGTGACCGGGCGAGGCTCCTCGGGGTACTGCGACGTCTCGGGTTTGCGCACCATGGCGCGCAGCGGGACCAGGAAGCCACGACCCCAGGATGTCCGCGTCAGGAACAACGCGAGCAGCACGACGAGCGCGACGAAGAACAGCAGGGTGACGAGGGGGGCGGGCATCAGCCGTTCCTCCCGATCGTGGTCGAGGACGCGGTGGGTTCTGCCGGCGTCGAGGCCGGCGCGACGTCGACGGCGTGGTCGGGCGCCGGACGGTCGTCGTCCTCGTCCGGTCGGACGAGCACCAGCAGGGCGAGGATGACCGCGGCACCGACACCGAGCGCGATCCGGGCCTGCGGGCCGAGACCGCCCTGTTCGGTCAGCATGACGAACACGGCCGTGACCGCGGCCCACATCAGTGCGACCGGGATCAGCACCTTCCAGCCGAGGTTGATCAGCCGGGCGTAGCGGTAGCGGGGCAGCGCACCGCGCAGCAGGATGAAGAAGAAGATGAAGAAGCCGGTCTTGAGGAAGAACCACACGAAGCCGAGCAGTCCGGCCAGCGTGCCCTCGAGGCCGAAGGTCGGACCGCTCGGTCCGCCGAAGAACAGCGTGACCATGATGGCCGACTGGGTGATCGCACCCATGAACTCGGCGATCATGAACAGCCCGAAGCGCATGGACGAGTACTCGGTCACGAACCCGCCGACGAGTTCGCCCTCGGCTTCGGCGAGGTCGAAGGGGGTGCGTCCCGCCTCGGCGACCATCGCGACCATGAACACCACGAAGGCCGGGAACAGCGGCACGACGAACCATCCCGGCATGCCGGGGATCAGCCCGTCCCCGGACTGGGCCGCGATGATGTCGCTCACACGCAGCGACCCGGCGTAGATGAACACGCTGGCGATGGCGAGGCCCTGGGCGATCTCGTAGCTGATCATCTGGGCGCTGGCACGCACGCCACCGATCAGCGGGTAGGGCGAGGTCGAGGCCCACCCGGCGAGGAACAGGCTGTAGACGTGGATCGAGCCGACCGCAAGGATCCACAGCACCCCGACCCCGAGGTCGGCGACCTGCAGCGGGAAGGTGTGGCCGGCGATGGTGATGTCACCGCTGATGGGGATCACCGCCATCGACAGCAACGAGACGACCACGCCGATCAGCGGCGCCAGGGTGAACAGCGGCCTGTTCACCATGCCGGGCGTGAAGTCCTCCTTGAACAGCATCTTGACCGCGTCCACGACGAACTGGCCGATACCCAGCGGGCCGACCCGGTTCGGGCCGCGACGCGACTGCATGCGTCCGAGGATGCGGCGTTCGCCCCACGTCAACAGCGCGGTGCCGACGAGGAAGAACGCGAAGACGGCGAGCACCCGGACCAGGTGCACCCACAACGGCAGCGACTGCGCGTTCTCGTTCATCTCTCCACCTCCGAGACCGCCGGCCTCGCCCTTCGGTTCACTCGGCCGCCGCCGCTCACGCTGGGTCCCCTGCGGGTTGACGGGCCGACACGGTGACCGTGCCCGCCTCGAGCAGCGCGGCCGCGGGCACGTCGGTCGAGTTGGCCGGCAGGACCACCACGCCGGGGACGACGTCGTGGCCCACCTGCGCGGTCAGGACCAGCGCCTGGCCCGCTCCGTCGGCGCCCCCGGGCGCCGCCATCGATCTGACCTCGACCGCGTCGCCGTCGGCGATCCCGAGCGCGTCGGCGTCGACGGTGTTGAGCACGACCACCGGTTCACGCGCCGTGGCCAGCAGGGCGTCGGCCCCGGCCAGCATCGTGCCCCGGTCCAGCAGCATCGGACGGGAGGTGGCACGCAGCGAGCCTTCGGCTGGCGCCTCGGCGGGCTCCACCGCCACGTCGGGCCACTGGTGCGGGGCGTTGCGGGCGCCGAGGCGGGAGATCTCGGCGCGGAGCTGTTCGAGGTCCGAGAAGCCGAGGTCCTCGCCCAGCAGGGCGGCGAGCTGGACCATGATCTCCCAGTCCTCCTGCACCAGCGCCGGCGCATCGATCGCGCGCGCGAAGCGCTGGGTGCGGCCCTCCCAGTTGGTGTAGCTGCCGAAGCGTTCCTGCGTGCCTGCGGCGGGCAGGACGACGTCGGCGAACTCGCTGACGGTCTCGGTCGCAGCCAGGTCCTGGGCGACGACGAGCTTGACCTTCCCGAGCGCCTTGCGGGCGAGCTCCGGCGAGGCGCAGTCGCGGACGAGGTCGACGCCGATCAGGTGCAGCACGTCGATCTTGCCGGCCGCGGCGTCGGTGAGGATCTGGTGGAGGTCGCGGCCACGCTCGGCGGGCAGGCTCGCCCCCCACAGCGCTTCGACCTCGGCACGGTCGGCGCCGTCCTCCAGGCGGCGACCGCCCGGCAGGACACCGGCGGCGAGCCCGGCAGCGAGTGAACCGCGGACGTTGGCGCGACGCGGTACCCAGGCGACCTTGCCGCCGACCGCGTCGGCGAGGGCCGCGCCTGCGGTGATCGAACCGGCGCCGGCGCGCTCGCCGACCAGCACGACCGGTGCGGCGCCGTCACGGAGCGCGTCGGCAATCTCGCTTCCACCGTCGACGAGGTCGCGCAGGGCGGCGGCCTCGTCGCCGCCCTGCGTGGCGACACGGCGCCAGGCGAGGTCGGCCAGCGTGCCGAGGTGGGGCCCGACGACGACGATGCGCGCCTTGTTGTTCCGCCACGCCTTGCGCAGGCGCAGGTACAGGATCGGGACCTCTTCCTCGGGGTCGAGGCCGGCGACCACGATCACCGGGGCGTCCTCGACGTCGCGGTAGGTCGCGGTCTCGCGCCCGAGCAGGGCGGTCAACTCGTCGTTCTCGGTGTCGGCCGCGAAGCGGGTGCGGTGGTCGAGGTCGTCACTGTGCAGGACGGTGCGCACGTACTTGCCGACCGCGTAGGCGTCCTCGTCCGGCAGACGCGAGCCGGCCACGACGGCGACCCGACCCGGACCAGCGTCGCGCGACTCCTGGATGGCGCCGGTGACCCGCAGCAGCACGTCCGACCACGACGCGGTCTCGAGCTCGCCCGATGAGCCGCGCAGCCGCGGTTGCGTGATGCGGAGCTCGGAGGTGAGGTGGGTGAACGCGAAGCGGCCCTTGTCGCAGTTCCACGACTCGTTGACGGCCATGTTGGTACGCGCGAGCTGGCGCTGGATCTCGCCGCGGCGCGACTGCACGGTCAGGGTGCAGCCGGCCGAGCAGTGGTCGCAGACGCTGGGGGTGGTCACCACGTCGAACGGGCGCGCCTTGAAGCGGTAGCTCGACGAGGTCAACGCACCGACCGGGCAGATCTGGATCACGTTGCCCGAGAAGTAGCTCTCGTAGGGCTCGTCCTCGTAGATGGCGACCTGCTCGAGGGCACCGCGTTCGAACAACTCGATGAACGGGTCGCCCGACACCTGCTCGGAGAAGCGGGTGCAGCGGGCACACAGCACGCAGCGCTCGCGGTCGAGCAGGACCTGGGCGCTGACCGCGACCGGCTTGAGGTAGCGGCGCTTCTGGTCGACGAACCGCGAGACGTTGGCGCCGTGGGCGAGCGCCTGGTCCTGCAGGGGGCACTCGCCGCCCTTGTCGCACATCGGGCAGTCGAGCGGGTGGTTGATCAGCAGGAACTCGAGCGTGCCCTCCTGCGCCTTCTTGGCCATGTCCGAGGTCAGGTGGGTCCTGACCACCATGTCCGGCGTGACCGGCATCGTGCAGGACATGACCGGCTTGCGCTGCCCCTCGACCTCGACCACGCACTGGCGGCAGGCGCCGACGGGGTCGAGTAGCGGGTGGTCGCAGAAGCGGGGCACGATCGTGCCCAGTTGTTCGGCCGCGCGGATGATCAGCGTCCCCTTGGGCACGCTGACCTCCTGACCGTCGATGGTCAGGGTCACCAGGTCGGTGTTCTCGGTGTCACTCATCGACTCAGGCCTGTCCTGCTGCGGTCGTCGCGGCTGTGCTGCGGGCGGGCATGGCAGGGATCTGTGCGGCACCGGTCTCGGGCGCGTACCCGGCCCCGCCCTGCGGTTCGAGCATCGGGATGTCGCGCCGGGGTTCGGTCGTGCCCAGCGGGCAGCGGGCCTCGCGGATGTGGGCCTCGAACTCGTCGCGGAAGTACTGCAGGCCCGAGGTGATCGACGAGGTCATGCCGTCGCCGAGGGCGCAGAAGCTGCGGCCGAAGACGTTGTCGCACACGTC